>NZ_JBYOKU010000019.1:0-118010 GCF_057799175.1 Pseudomonas sp. 14P5.3.2
GGTTTTGTTCGAGGGTTTGTGCCACAAACCACAGGAGTTTCGGAGCAAGAAGCCACCTCAAAAACAACCCCCGCTCCCACAGGGGGAGTGTGTCGGACTGAAAGTCTTAACAGCCCGACACCCAATGGTTCAGTTGCTCTTCACCGCATAATCCGGCTTCTTGTCGTTGCCATCGATAAACGGGCTCCACGGCTGGGCACGGATCGGGCCTTCGGTCTGCCAGACCACGTTGAACTGACCGTCAGCCTGGATCTCGCCGATCATCACCGGTTTGTGCAGGTGGTGATTGGTCTTGTCCATGGTCAGGGTGTAACCGGACGGCGCAGCAAAGGTCTGGCCAGCCAGTGCTTCGCGGACTTTGTCGACGTCGGTGGACTTGGCTTTTTCAACGGCTTGCGCCCACATGTGGATGCCGACGTAGGTGGCTTCCATCGGGTCGTTGGTCACGGCTTTGTCGGCGCCCGGCAGGTTGTGTTTCTTCGCGTAGGCCTTCCAGTCAGCGACGAACTTCTTGTTCACCGGGTTCTCCACGGACTCGAAGTAGTTCCACGCCGCGAGGTTGCCCACCAGCGGTTTGGTGTCGATGCCGCGCAGCTCTTCTTCACCCACGGAGAACGCCACCACCGGTACGTCGGTAGCCTTCAGGCCCTGGTTGGCCAGCTCTTTGTAGAACGGCACGTTGGAGTCGCCGTTGACCGTGGAAATCACAGCGGTTTTGCCACCGGCGGAGAACTTCTTGATGTTGGCGACGATGGTTTGATAGTCGCTGTGACCGAATGGGGTGTAGACCTCTTCGATGTCCTTGTCGGCCACGCCTTTGGAATGCAGGAACGAGCGCAGGATCTTGTTGGTGGTGCGCGGGTAGACGTAGTCGGTGCCGAGCAGGAAGAAGCGCTTGGCGCTGCCGCCTTCTTCGCTCATCAGGTATTCCACCGCCGGAATCGCCTGTTGGTTCGGCGCGGCGCCGGTGTAGAACACGTTCGGCGACATCTCTTCGCCTTCGTACTGCACCGGGTAGAACAGCAGGCCGTTGAGTTCTTCGAACACCGGCAGTACCGATTTACGTGATACCGAGGTCCAGCAACCGAACACCACCGCGACCTTGTCCTGCGTCAGCAACTGCCGGCCCTTCTCGGCGAACAGCGGCCAGTTCGATGCCGGGTCGACCACCACCGGTTCGAGCATCTTGCCGTTCACGCCGCCCTTGGCGTTGATCTCGTCGATGGTCATCAGCGCCATGTCTTTGAGCGACGTTTCGGAGATCGCCATGGTCCCGGACAACGAATGCAGAATCCCCACCTTGATGGTCTCGGCGGCCTGGACAGTCCAGGTCATGCCCATCGCGGCAATGGATGCCGTGAGTGTGAAAGCCTTGATCAAACTGCGACGCTTCATTGTGCGATCTCCATGAACGTTAAAGTTTTTTATGGTTGGCAGATGCGGACGACTGAAGGTGTGTTTTGCAAGGGCTGTGCCCGGTCGGGATCGGGCAGGAAAATGTCGGTTTAGAGCGGTTGCGCGCGGGCGGGGTGCACCATGAAGGGACGAGTCGCGTGTGACGGTGCATTCGTATGCGCCAGATTAGGGCGCCGATTTCGCAAACAATGCCGTTCACTGTGGGAGCGGGCTTGCTCGCGAATGCGGTGGGTCATTCAAAAATGAAGTTGGCTGGCACGGCCTCTTCGCGAGCAGGCTCGCTCCCACAGTTTTTGTGTTTGTTGTGTCAGCGGCGGCGCATCAGACCGATGAAGAACAGGCCGCCGATAGCCGCGGTGGCAACGCCGATGGGCAGGTCTTCCGGCGCGATCAGGGTGCGCGCGGCAACATCGACCCACACCAGGAACAGGCTGCCAAGCAGTACGCAGGCCGGCAGCAGTCGCCGGTGTTCAGCACCGACCAGACGCCGGGCAATGTGCGGCACCATCAGCCCGACAAAACCGATCGAGCCGCTGATCGACACCAGCACCCCGGTCATCAAGGAGGCGATCACAAACACCCGCAGGCGCACCGCGCGGGCATTCAGGCCGAGGGTGACGGCGGTCTGTTCGCCGGCCATCAATGCGTTCAATGGCCGAGCCATGCCCAGCAGCAGACCGAGGCCGAGCAACACGCTCAGCGCCGGCACCGTCAGCAACTCCCAACGCGCCAGCCCGAGGCCGCCGAGCATCCAGAACATCACCGCCGAGCTGGCGCGATGGTCGCCCATGAACAGCAGCAGATTGGCGATTGCCATCATCACGAACGACACCGCCACGCCGCACAGCAGCAACCGGTCGCTGTCGAGCCGGCCCTGACGGTTGGCAATGCCCAGCACCAGAAGCATGCTCAGCAAGGCGCCGATGAATGCGGCAATCGGCAAGGTCAGCAGGCCGACGACTTCACCGATGTGCAGCACCACGATCACGGCGCCGAGTGTCGCGCCGGAGGTGACGCCAAGCAGGTGCGGATCGGCCAGTGGATTGCGCGTCACCGCTTGCAGCACCGCGCCGATCAACGCCAGCCCGGCGCCGACCAACGCCCCGAGCAACATGCGCGGCACGCGGATCAGCCAGACGATGTGTTCCTGCCCGGCGCTCCAGCTCACCTCGCCGAGACCGAAGGCCTTGTGCAGCAGAATCCGCCACACCACGTCCACCGGCACTCGCGCCGGGCCGAATCCCAGCGACACCACGCACGACACCAGCAACACGGCGCCGAGGGCGGTCAACAACAGGGCGTAGCGCCGGTCAATCATTCGCCGTGGAACCCCTTGGCCAGGGTTTCCACCGCCAGCACGTTATCGATCCCCGGCGTGGCCTGCACGTAGGGAATAACGATGAAACGCTGGTTCTTGATCGCATCCACCGATTGCAGCGCCGGGTTCTTCAGCAGGAATTCGATCTTCTGCTCGGCGGTGATTTCGCTGTAATCGACGATCACGATCACCTGTGGATTGCGTTCGACCACAGTCTCCCAATTGACCCGGGTCCAGCTTGCTTCGACGTCGTCGAGAATGTTGCGCCCGCCCGCCGCATCGATCAGCGCCTGCGGCATGCCGAGGCGGCCGGAAGTCATGGCGCGGTCTTCGCCGCTGTCGTAGAGAAACACGCGCGGCTGGTCGGCGGGCAGGTCTTTGCGGATTTCGGCGACCTGTTGCTGCATGTCGGCGATCAGTGCGTTGGCGCGATCCTGCACGTCGAAAATCTTCCCGAGGTTGCGCAGGTCGTTATAGGTGTCGTCCAGCGTCGCCGCCGGGCGTTTCATCACGAAGGCGCAGGACTCGGTCAGCTCATACACGTTGATGCCCAGCGGTTGCAGGGTCTGCGGGGTGAGATCGCCGCCGACGCGCATGCCGTAATCCCAACCGGCGAAGAAGAAATCGACGTTGGCGTTGAGCAGGGTTTCCACCGACGGATATTTCGCGGCCAGCTCCGGCAAACCGTCGAGCAGCGACTGCATCGCGGGCGTCACCGACTTCCAGCCACTGACACCGCTGTACCCGGCCATGCGCGATTTGAGGCCGAGGGCGAGCATCATCTGGGTCATGTTGATGTCGTGACTGACCGCGTGTTTCGGCGCCTCCTTGAAGGTCACTTCGCGGTTGCAGCTATGGATGGTCAGCGGGTACTTCGTGGCTTCGGCGAAGGCCTGGGCACTGCACAACAAAAGAGCGACGCAAAGCAGGGAACGCACAGTCATGGTCGGGTTATCCAGGTGATTCGCGGGTAGTCGTGGAGGGGGTGGGAGTCGATCAACGCTTCGACGCCGAACACGTCGCGCAGCAGCTCGGTGGTGAGCACTTGCTGCGGCGTGCCGCTGGCGACGATCCGTCCGTGGTTGATCACGTACAGTCGGTCGCAGAAGGCGGCCGCGAGGTTCAGGTCGTGGATGCTGGCGAGGGTGCCGATCTGCAGGCGTTTGACCAGTTGCAGCAGTTCGAGCTGATAACGCGGGTCGAGATGGTTGGTCGGCTCGTCGAGGATCAGCAGTTGCGGTTGCTGGGTCAGGGCGCGGGCAAGGATCACCCGCTGTTTTTCACCGCCGGACAGCGTGGCGAAAGCATGGTCTTCGAAGCCGTCGAGGCCGACGGATGTGAGCGCTTGCGTCGCCAGATTGCGATCTTCCAGCGTGTCGCCATCGAACAGGCCTTTGTGCGGCGTGCGGCCCATGGCGACCACTTCTTCGACGGTCAGGCCAAAGGCATCGGGGAATTCCTGGAGGACCACGGCGATGCGTTTTGCACACCAGCGTGAGGACTGCTTCCACACGTTGTGGTGATCGAGTCTGACCTCACCGCTTTCCGGCTGACTGAAGCGATAGGCGCACCGCAGCAGGCTGGTCTTGCCGCTGCCGTTGGGGCCGATCAGCCCGACGAACTCACCGGCAGCCACCTGCAACGAGGCGTCACGCAGCTGGAACTGGTGATGGCAGTGGCCGTGGCCCAGGGGTGTCCAGGCGAGGTTGGTGAGGTTTAGCGAGGTCATGCTTCTACTCTGAAATATCTGGCGTTGCTGATGACGCCTTCGCGAGCAAGCCCGCTCCCACAGTTGATCGCGTTTCAATGTGGGAGCGGGCTTGCTCGCGAAGAGGGCCATGAATCAAAAGGTGTAAGCGGCCGTGACGAAGAACGATCTCGGTTCGCCGAGAATCCACTGCTGGCCCTCATTGTATTGGCTTTGTGCGTACTGGCGGTCAAACAGATTGTTCACCTGCAGACCCAGCGTAGTGTTGCGCAAGGCTTTCCACGACAGCGTCGCATCGACCACGGTGTAACTCGGCAGCTCGTTGCGATTGGCCATGTCGGCGTAACGCGCATCGACATAACGCACGCCGGCGCCGGCCTTCAGGTCATCGCTGAGGTTTTTGTTCAGCCACAGATTGGCCGTTCGACGCGGCACATCCACCGGGCGATTGCCGTTGTACGACAGGGTTTGCCCGTTGACCACTTCGGAGAAGTCATCGTACTTGGCCTTCACAATCGCCGCGTTGGCCTGCAGTTGCCAGGCGTGCGGCAGTTGCAGATCGAGACTGGCTTCCAGGCCGTTGGACGATTGCTGGCCGACTTGCTGCTTGAGCGTCGGGTTGCCCGGATCGTCGGTCAGCAGTTTCTTTTTGACGATGCGATAGGCCGCCAGGGTGAACTCACCGCGCTGATCCCAGAACAACTGCTTCATGCCGATTTCTGTCTGCCGCGCGGTCGACAGGTCGTATTGCTGCTGGCTCGGGCTCAGCGAAATCAAGCCACCGATGCCGTCGGTGCTGGTCGCGACCTGACCGTAGAAAGAAGTCTGTGGTGTCAGCGCGAACACCAGTCCGGCCTTCCAGTTGTTGCCGGTCAGGGTCTTGTCGCTCTGGCTGCCGTCGACCAGGTTGTTGCGATCCACATGCACGTAATCACGGCGCACGCCGGTCACCAGCGACCAGCGCTCGCTCAGTTGCGTGCGGTTTTCAGCGAACACTGACATCTGTCTGGTGGTGCTGTCGAACTGGTCGCGGTACGGGTTGGCGCTTTCGAAATAGCCCGGTTGCGGGTGATACAGGTCCAGCGCCTGACCGTTCGGCAGCACATCGTTGAACGGTGAGTTGCTGTTGAGCTGGAAACGGATGCGGTTGTAATCGACGCCGCTCACGGTCTGGCTGTCGAGGCCGAACAGCGAGTGTTTGAAGGTGAAGGTCTGGCGGTCGCCGACCTGTTCCTGCTTGTGGCCAATGCCGAAGTAGCCGCTGCGGCTGAGTTGTTGCGTGGCGGCGTCGAAGTTGTAGTTCTCGGCGTTCTGCCAGCGGCGCTGGGCCTTGAGGTAATACAGCTCATTGCTGGCGCTGACCGCGTCGTTGATCTGCCAGTCGCTGGTCAGACGCGTCCACTGATCGTTGTAGTGCTGCTGGTCGTCACGCACGTTGTAGTTCTTGTTGCGCAGGCTGTCTTGCAATTGGCCGTTGATCAACGGCGTGCCGAAGTAGTTCTGCGGACGCTGGTCGCCGTAGTCGTGGGCGAGGGTGAAGGTCAGGTCGTCGGTGGCTTGCCAGCGCAGGGCGGCGCTGATGAAGTCGCTTGAAGAATCACCGCGATCGATCCAGCCGTTGCTGCGCAGACGATTGAGATTGAGGCGATAGCTCAGGGTGTCGCTCAGCGAGCCGCCGCTGTCGAACGCCTGTTGCTGGCTGTCGTAGGAACCGTAGCCGACGCGCAGGTGGTTTTCGATTTCACCCTCGAACGGTTTTTTCGGGATCACGTTGACCACCGCACCGGTCGCGCCTTCGCCGTACAGCACCGAGGCCGGGCCGCGCAGTACGTCGACGCGCGCTACCGCCCAGGTGTCGACCGGAAATGTCACGGTGCCCATGCCGGTGTACATCCGGTTGCCGTCATACAACTGCATCACCGAACTCTGCCCGGTAAAACCGCGTGCCTGCAACGAGGTGCCGCCATCGCCCGGGGTGCCGGTGCGGCTGATGCCGGTGCTGCGCGACACGGCGTCCTGCACGCTGCGATCACCACGGGCGCGCACCTGCTCGCCGCTGAGGCTTTCGACACTGGCCGGGGTTTCCATGGCCGTCAGGTTCAGGCGCGAACCAGCGGTGGTCGGTGTGGTCAGGCTGACGTTTTCGTCATCCATGGCCGGGGCGCTGATGGTGCCGGTGGGCAGCGTCAACGGTTGGCCATCGGCGCTGGCGTTGTTCAGGGCAAGCAGGCAGAGACTGGACAAGAGGTACTTGTTCATCGGGGCGGTGAATCACTTCTTCAAAAGAAAGCCCGCAACTTGTGGTTGCGGGCAGAGTGGCCTATTTGTGTTACACAGTAACACTAAAAAATGCCGGAGTTTAAGCCCCGGCAGTTTAAAGATCTGTCTAAAACGCGCATCTCGCCTGCTTCATGATGAAGTTGAGGCAGATTCAGCTTGGCGGCCCAAACGCGACAACAGTAGCCGATCCAGCAACCACACCAGCACCAGCGAAGCCCCCACCAGCGGGAAGATCACGGCCAGCACCAGCATGATCGCCACCCCGGTTTTCCACTTCGGCAGGTCATGGCGCAGCGGCGGCACGCCGAATTTGCCCTGCGGACGACGCTTCCACCAGATCACCACACCGCTGACGGCGCTGAGCAGAATCATCAGGCAGATCAGCAGCACGACAATCTGGTTGAAGGTGCCGAACATCTTGCCTTCGTGGAGCATCACGCCGATTTCCGTGGCCCGCGCCACCGCGCCGTACTGCTCGAAGCGCACATCGGCGAGGACCTTGCCGGTGTACTGATCGACGTGCAGGGTGGCGTCGTTACGCGGGTCGTCGGCAAATACGGCAATGGTGAACACACCGGTCGCGGTGGTTGGCAGGGTGATGCTGTAGCCGGGTTCGACCTTGCGTTCAACGGCAATGTTCTGCACGTCTTGCAGGCTGATCGCGGGTGCGGCGGGACCGTGTTGCATGCCACCGTGGGCCATGTGTTCGGCGTGGTCGCCGGACATCGGCATCGGCGTGTTTTCCATCGCCCATGGCACGGTCTGACGCGCGGCGTTGTTCAGGCTGCCGGCCTCGACGTCGGAGGTCGGCACGTTGTTCCACATCGCTGCCGGGAACACGTTCCACACCTGGGCGTACTGCTTGCCCCAGAAGCCGGTCCAGGTCATGCCGCTGAGCAGCATCACCAGCAGCAATGCCGCGCCCCAGAACCCGGTGACCGCGTGCAGATCACGCCACAACACCCGACCGCGACTGTTCAGGCGAGGCCACAGAATCCCCGCCGCCTGACCGCGCGGCCACCACAGAAAGACCCCCGATACCACCAGCACCACACCCCAACCGGCGGCGAGTTCGATCAGGCGATCACCGAGCGTGCCGATCATCAATTCGCCGTGAATGGCGCGGGCGATGGCTTGCAGATTTTTCTTTGCATCCTGCTCGCCGAGGATGTCGCCGTGGTACGGATCGATGAATACGTTGAGTTCATTGCCTTCATTCTTGACGACAAACTGAGCGCTGCGTTCGGCGTTGGCCGGCGGCAGGTACTGGGTGATCTGACCCTGTGGATAAGCGCTCTTGACCCGTTGCAGCAGCTCATCGGCCGGCACCGTGTGATGTCCGGCCGGGACGTTGAGCAGGCTGCTGTACATCAGTGAGTCGAGTTGCGGTTTGAACAGGTAGATGATGCCGGTCAGGGCCAGCATCACCATGAAGGGCGCGACGAATAATCCGGCATAGAAATGCCAGCGCCAGGCCAGGTTGTAGAAATTCGCTTTGGGCTTTTGCATCACGTTTGCTCCGCTTGGCTTGGATCTTTTCGTTGTTCTGCGACCCTTGTGGGAGCGAGCTTGCTCGCGAAGGCGTCGTATCAGGCTGCATCTATGTTGGATGTGCCGTCCCCTTCGCGAGCAAGCTCGCTCCCACAGGGTGGGATTTGACTGTTAGAAACTCATATCGACCTTGGTCCAGAGCGTGCGCCCCGGCTCATTGATCGCTTGCGGGTCGTTGGCCGGGTAGCCGAAACCGGCGTTACCGGCCAGGTTCAGGTGTTCGGCGTAAGCCTTGCCGAACAGGTTGTCGACGCCGGTGCTGACCTTCCAGTTCTTGTTGATCCGGTAGGCGCCGTTGAGCGAGAACACGCCAAACCCGCCGCTCTTGTCGTAGTCCTTGCCGACTACGTTGCCCTTGTTCTGGTCGATGCGGTTTTGCGCCGCGACCACGCGCCACAGTGCCCCGGCGCTCCAGTTGTCTTCGCTGTAGGTCAGGCCGAAGCGCGCATCCAGCGGCGGCATTTGTGGCAGGGCCTTGCCGTCGCTGCTGTTCTTGCCCCAGGCGTAGGCCAAGGTCGCATCGGCTTTCCAGTGCTCGGTGAGCTTGTACGCAGCACCAAGTTCACCACCCATGATTCGCGCGTCGATGTTCTCGGCACGGGAGCTGCTCATGCCCATCATCGTTGGCGTGTAGTCGAACAGGATGTAATCGCGCACCACACCGATGTAGCCCGAGGCCCAGGCTTCGAGTTCGGCGGTCTTGTAGTTCACGCCGAAGTCGAACTGAGTGGTCTTTTCCGGTTTGATCGAGTCGAACGCATTCAGCGAACCGACCGGGCCAGACGTCGCTGAAAACAGCTCCCAGTAATCCGGGAAGCGCTGCGCGTGGCCGAGGCCGGCGTACAGCGTGGCCGGGCTGTCAGCCAGGTCATGCTCGTAACGCACGAAGCCGCTTGGCAGGGTGTCGGCGCGGGTCTCGCCGGCGGTCGGGTTGGGGCTGCTCATCATTCCCGAACC
Source organism: Pseudomonas sp. 14P5.3.2 (assembly GCF_057799175.1). Taxonomy (NCBI): domain Bacteria; kingdom Pseudomonadati; phylum Pseudomonadota; class Gammaproteobacteria; order Pseudomonadales; family Pseudomonadaceae; genus Pseudomonas; species Pseudomonas sp. 14P5.3.2. The sequence continues at coordinate 9,231 of NZ_JBYOKU010000019.1, forward strand.
GATGCTCTGCCGGTAATCCCTGGCCGAAGCGCGGTCGACCCGGGCGCCAGTGATCAGCCGGTCACGGTCGGCGGCGTACCAGGTCATTTCGCTGAACACGCCATAGTTATGGAAATCGGCGTCCTTGGTGTAGGGCTGATCCTTGTAGGTGTCGATGCCCATGCCGCTGCGCTGGCGGTGCTCGTTGGTCTGCGCATCGAGGCCGGTGATCAATTGGATGTCGGCCCAGCGCCAGGTCGCCTTGACCCGCGCGCCGAGGGTGCGACGGTCGACGTTGGAGGCCATGGGACCGGCCATCATCCCGGTGCCGGACGGCGTGCGCAGGGTGTAGTTGTCCATCACGTGGTCGGCGTAGTTGTAGTAGACCTGTGCTTCGAGCTTTTCCAACACGTCAGTGATGTTGGATTTTTCGAAGCGCAGGCCGAGGCTTTCGCGCAGGAACTGCGAACCGTCCATGCCGCGTCCGGCGTAGCGTGCTTCGCCGTCGCCCTTGCCGGCAGTCAGTTCGATCAGGGTGTCGGCGTCCGGGGTCCAGCCGACGGCGATGTCACCGTTCCACTTGTCGTAGCGCGACGGCACGGTGGCGTTGTTGCCGTCGCGATAGTCGTCGGAGTGCGCGGTGTTGCCGATCACTCGCACATAGCCCAAAGGCCCGCCGGCAGCAGCGTCGACAACCTTGTCGAAGCGTCCGTTGGAGCCGGCCAGCACGCTGGCATTCACCCGCGTGCCGAGCTCGCCGAAGCTTTCCGGTTCACGGTCGAACAGCACCGTGCCGGCCGAGGCACCCGGCCCCCAGAGCACTGTTTGCGGGCCTTTGATCACCGTGAGCTTGTCGTAGGTTTCCGGCGAGATGTAGGAGGTCGGCGCGTCCATGCGGCCGGGGCAGGCGCCGAGCAACATGCTGCCGTTGGTGAGAATGTTCAGCCGCGAACCGAACATCCCGCGCAGCACCGGATCACCGTTGGTGCCGCCGTTGCGCACCAGGGCGAAGCCGGGAATGGTCTTCAGGTAATCGCCGCCGTCACTGGCCGGCACCGGTTGGCGCGGGTCCTTGGGGTTGGTGACGATGGTCAGCGGCGAGCTCGGGGCGATCGCGGTGATCACCGTCGGACTCAGTTCTTCGTTGTGCCCGGCGTGGTCATCGGCCAACACCAGCGGGGACAGCAGGACGCCGCAAAGGACGGCGATGGCGTGCGAAAAACGAATGCGCGATTCGTTCAAGGCAAAGGACGCCCGAGCAGCGCTCAAACGTGGAACAGCAGAAAACCTGGACATGACAATTTCCATCAAACAGTCGTAAACGACACGGCCGGCAGCCTGCAGCTGTCTTCTCAACCGTGTGCAATCAAAGGTGCGGTGTTTACGCGGCGATGGGTGGGGCGCGGGTTCGGGCGCCGGGGAAGAAGGTCTGCCGGGCATGCCCCAGACGCGGAGAGGGTGGAGTGAAGGTGTTGGCGTGGGCGATGCTGAACGTGGCGAAAGTGCCGCCACCGGTCAGCGCCGGGCAGTTGAACAGCAGGCTGCAATAACCGCATTTTTCCCACAGGGCGTGGTGCGAGGATTGCGGCGGACAGTGTTCGGCAGCCGGTTGTGCACCGTGCGTGGCGTGATCCATGCCCGGCATGGCCATCGACATGTCCATGGGCATCGCCATGGAAGTCGAGGCGTGCTGATCCATCGGCATCGACTGAGAAATCAGCGGGCCGATGAAGATCATCAACATGGCGAACAGGGCGATCCAGCTACCGCGGGTCAGAGTCTGGCTCTGGCGATGCAGGCGGGACGCCCCGGCGCGTTGCGGGCGCACGGGCGTAGTCAGCCGGATCGGTTACTGGGCGTGATCGTGTGCCTGGGTTTCTTGCGGAGGTTTCTTCTGCACCGCGACCTCGACGGTCACGTCACCGGCCTTCTCGAAGTGCAGGGTCAGCGGAAAGCGTTTGCCGTCGCTGAGCAGACTGCGGTCTTTCGGGTTGAGCAGCATCACGTGATAGGCCATCGGTGCGAACGTCACCGTGCCGCCGGCAGGAATCACCACGTCGGGCACCTGCTGCATTTTCATCAGGTCGCCCTGCATCACATGTTCGTGCAGTTGCGCTTCGGCGGTGATCGGCGAGTCGACGCTGAGCAGGCGGTCGTCGGTCTTGCCGGGATTGCTGATCACGAAATAAGCCGCGACGGTCGGCGCGTTGGGCGGCAGCTCCTGCGACCAAGGATGAGCGATTTCCAGCTCGCCGGCCTTGTATTCGTGGGCATGGGCGAAGCACGCCGGCAGCAACAGCGCAGCGATGACGATGAGTTTGTTCAACATGGCAGTTCTCCGGAACGATGTGAAACGCAGGTCAATTGCGAGACAGATCAGACCAGAGGCGAGGCGCGGGGATTGAGGCTCGGCCATTGCTGGCGCGGTGTCGGTGTTTGCAACGAGGGCGGCGCCACGCTGCGATTGCTTTCGTAGCGGGCGAAATACAGCTGCGGCGTATGGCCCGGCAACGCCACCAGCGGCGCGGAACCCGAGCAACACCAGCAATGCTGCATGTTGGAATGGGTGTCGTTGGACGGGGCTATCTGCTCCGTGGTGCCGATGTTGATCGCCACCATCTTCGTCCCGCTGCCGGTGCAGAAACTGCTCCACAGCAACTGTTCGGCCGGTGAATTGGCCGCCTGCGCCATCGCCCCGGTCATCGGCATGGCGAGCATGTTGAACAGCACTGCGAAGCAGGCGATCCAGGCAAATGCGAGCCGGTGTCGGTTCATGGGACAGATCCGTTGGGTGGGCGATCAGGCGCGGCTATTTAGCCTGATCAGGGCCGATAAGTAAAAAGGCGTCGTGCGGTTTGGTGTCGCAGATCAATTGAAACAGAGTGTAGCGGTGGAAATTCGCAACGCCAGACTCATCCGCCGTTCCTGTAGGAGCTGACGAGTGGAACGAGGCTGCGATCTTTTGATCTGCTTTTTAACGTTCAGGATACGAGCTGTCAGGTCGCACGCCTTCGCGAGCAAGCCCGCTCCCACAGGATCCCTGGCATACACAAACTATGCAGTCGCTGCCGACCACTGTGGGAGCGGGCTTGCCCGCGAAGGCGTACTCGAGATCTGCGCTTGGTTAAAGCCGGGTGAAGGCGGCAAGGGCAGCGAGGACTTCAGCCGTCGTCACAAACTCCCGATCAACCCCCGGCAACACCGGCCGCTTCAGCACCATCACCGGCACTCCCAACTCCCGCGCCACTTCCAGTTTCGGCTCGGTCGCGGTGCTGCCGCTGTTCTTGCTGATCAGCACATCGATTTGCCGGCGTTCGAACAGCGCGCGTTCCTCCTCAAGCAGAAATGGCCCACGGGCGCCGATGACTTCGCAGCGTTCGTTACCGGGGTAGACGTCGAGGGCGCGCAGGGTCCAGAACTGGTTGGCGGGGATTTCGTCGAGGTGTTGCAGCGGTTCGCGGCCGAGGGTGAACAGCGGGCGGCGGAACGGTTTGAGGGCTTCGCTCAGTTCGGCCCAGTCGCTGACCTCGCGCCAGTCGTCGCCGGCCTGTGCCTGCCATGCGGGGCGGCGCAAGGCCCAGCAGGGGATGCCGGACAGTTGCGCGGCGCGGGCGGCGTTGCGGCTGATTTGTGCGGCGTAGGGGTGAGTGGCGTCGAGCAGCAGGTCGATGCCTTCAGCGCCAATGAACTGCGCCAGACCTTCGGCGCCGCCGTAGCCGCCGACCCGCACCTGGCAGCTCAGATCAGTTGGCACCCGGCCCACGCCCGCCAGGCTGTAAATGTGTTCTGGCCCCAGCGTGCGGGCGATGGCCAGCGCTTCGGTGACGCCACCGAGCAACAGAATACGTTTCATGCAAAACCTCCGGCATGGCCGACGATGCCGCCCTGACGATCAATCGCAAACACCTCGACCTGCACCTGCGCCGGGACCACACTGCGGGCGAAATTCAACGCGTGACGGCAGACCTCATCGCCGAGGGCAATGCTCGCCGCGCTGGCCATCGCCAAGGCCTGCTGACTGGTGTTCGCTTCACGAATGCTCTGCTGCAACGCCTGATCAGCGCCAATCGCCGCCGCCCATTCAGCCAGTTGCGGCAGGTCGATACTCGAATGCCGCGAGTGCAGATCCATGTGCCCGGCCGCCAGTTTGCTGATCTTGCCAAAGCCGCCGCACAGGCTGAGTTTATCCACCGGCACTTTGCGCAGATGCTTGAGCACCGCGCCGACAAAGTCGCCCATTTCGATCAGGGCGATTTCCGGCAGGTCGTAGACCCGGCGCATGGTGTCTTCGCTGGCGTTGCCGGTGCACGCGGCGATGTGCAGATAGCCGTTGGTTTTCGCCACGTCGATGCCCTGATGGATCGAGGCGATATACGCTGCGCAGGAAAACGGCCGGACGATGCCGCTGGTGCCGAGGATCGACAGGCCGCCAAGAATGCCCAGGCGCGGATTCATGGTTTTCAGCGCCAGCGCTTCGCCGCCCTCGACATTGACGGTGATCTCGAAACCGCCGCCATAACCGCTTTCGGCGGCGAGCAGGCTCAGGTGATCGCTGATCATCTTGCGCGGCACCGGGTTGATCGCCGGCTCACCGACGCCGAGCACCAATCCCGGCCGGGTCACGGTGCCGACGCCTGCGCCCGCGATGAAGCGAATCCCCGGCTCGGCCAGCAGCCGCACTTGCGAATAGAGCAGCGCACCGTGCGTTACGTCCGGGTCGTCGCCAGCGTCCTTGATCGTTCCGGCCTCGGCGCCGTCGGCGGTCAAGCGGCAGAACTCCAGGCGCATCTGCACTTGCTTGCCTTTGGGCAAAACGATCTGCACTGCATCCGCCGACATGCCGCCAAGCAGCAGGCGTGCCGCAGCGAGGCTGGTGGCGGTGGCGCAGCTGCCGGTGGTCAGGCCGCTGCGCAGGGGCGCGGGTTGTTCGGCGGTTTCGTCACGCATCGAGGGGTTTGACCAGGTCCAGCACGGTGATCGGCAGCGCCTGACGCCAGGTGTCGAATTCGCCCAGCGGTTGCGCCTGGGCGACATGGATACGGGTCAGTTCGCCGCCGTGGCGTTCGCGCCAGTTCATCAGGGTGACTTCGCTTTGCAGGGTCACGGCGTTGGCCACCAGTCGGCCACCGGGCTTGAGTTGATCCCAGCAGGTTTCAAACACGCCTTCACGGGTCACGCCGCCGCCGATGAAGATCGCGTCGGGTCGCTCCAGCCCGGCAAGTGCCTGCGGCGCACGGCCACGCACCAATTGCAGACCGGGTACGCCCAGCGCGTCGCGGTTGTGTTCGATCAAGGCCTGTCGGCCTGCGTCCGCCTCGATGGCGATGGCGCGACAGCTTGGATGCGCGCGCATCCATTCGATGCCGATCGAGCCGCAACCGCCGCCGACATCCCACAGCAGTTCGCCGGGGATCGGCGCGAGGCGGGCGAGGGTGATGGCGCGGACATCGCGTTTGGTCAGTTGGCCGTCGTGCTGGAATGCCGAGTCGGGCAGTCCGGCCAGACGCGACAGACGCGGTGCCTGCGCATCGGCCAGGCATTCGATGGCGATCACATTCAGATCGGCAATCGTTGGTTCATTCCAGTCATTGGCAGTACCGTCGATGCGCCGCTCGGCGTCGCCGCCCAAGTGCTCCAAAACACTCATGCGGCTGCCGGCAAAACCGCGCTCACGCAGCAGCGCCGCGACTGCCGCCGGACTTTGTCGGTCATTGCTCAGCAACAACAGGCGCACCCCGCTGAACAGGTGCGCATTGAGTGCTGCCAGCGGCCGTGCGACCAGCGACAGTGTCACGACATCCTGCAACGGCCAGCCGAGCCGGGCGGCGGCCAGCGAACAGGAGGATGGCGCCGGCAGGATCAGCATCTGATCACTCGGCACATGGCGCGCAAGGCTGGCGCCGACGCCATAGAACATCGGATCGCCGCTGGCCAGCACGCACACGGCTTCGCCGCGCTGCTCCAGTACCGGCGCGAGGAAAAACGGGCTCGGCCACAACGCGCGTTCGCCGCGTATGCACACCGGCAGCAAGTCCAGTTGCCGCTGGCCGCCGATGATCCGCGAGGCGCTCATAAGGGCGCGCCGGGCATTTTTGCCCAGGCCCTTGAAGCCGTCTTCACCGATTCCCACAACCGTCAGCCAGGGTGTCATGCCGTTCCTTAATTCAGGGTAGATCTTCAAGGGCGGCATGATAACGCGGCTGCCGGCATCTGACGCGGGTCTGTCGTCGCGGCGCGTTGACAGCGGCACGGAAACTTGATGTTGAGCAAAAGTACTTTGTTCAACGAGTGTTTTTGTTAGTTTGGTTCAAGTCAGCACTTATGAGTAAGTCTGGCGCCATAAAACCTATAACTTTAAATCAATGCCAAGTTGGCAGGAGATGATATGGATATCAGTTCCAGTACACGTTCAAATCAGAATAATGCAATGGCCGTTAACAATATGTTATTCACCGGCCTGGAAGGTCGGGCCGAGGCCGATAACAACTTTGTGAAGAACTGCATTTATCTCGCGCAGATCAAGGCGGACAGTGTTTATAACAGCAACACTCAGCCGGCGCAGTGGTTCGATTATTTTGCCGGGGTCCTCTGGTCGTACGACTGGGTCCCTGAGGAGCAACCGGCGGTGCTGGTCCGGACGGAGTTTTCGGGAAGTGTGCAGGAGGCATGGCGGCGGTTGGCAGCCCCCTTGCTCGCGCGCTCTCAATTAGAGCAGGTTGAAACAGGGCTGAAAGCGCTGGAAAAAGACGCAGCACTGCTACAAAGGTTTACCGCCCTGAGTGGCAAAACCTTCACCTCGCATATTTTGCCGGTCAGCCAGAACGCCAGCGGCGAACTGGTCGTGGTGCTCAGCCATATTCGCTTTATCAAGTTGGTATTGAGTACCAACTATCTGTTCTGGCAGGTTCATCAGCCGATGTCGCAACTGGACATCCGCGCCAGAAAACTGGTGATCACGCGCCGGGCGATGGATGCCAGACGGGCAAGCGTGGAGCAAGCCATTCGCAAGAGTGCGTCCAGATTTGAGGAATACGAGCTCTGAGGCAGCGCCAGGCGGCGAGATTTGCAGCCTGGCTGCAGTTTCCGACCGGCAGGCATTTTCATGCGCTTGGGCAAAGCAGGCATAATGGCGACCTTTCGCCCACCACAGCGCTGCCAGCCAGCCGGTCATCCCTTGAACGAACGCCCTATGTCCACCGCTTTACGCCCCTCGGCTTGCCCGGGGTTGCTGCGTATTGTCCAGGCGCTGGACGGCGGCATCTGCCGGATCAAACTCAATGGCGGCTCGATCACTGCCGATCAGGCTGACGCGGTGGCCGATGCCGCCGAGCGTTTCGCCAGTGGCGCGATCGAAGCGACCAACCGCGCCAATCTGCAGATTCGCGGCATTGGCGAGCAGTCCGCAGCGTTGATCGACAGCTTGCTGACCGCCGGCCTGGGGCCGCAAACCGCTGCGGGCGACGATGTGCGCAACCTGATGCTCAGCCCGAGTGCCGGCATTGATCGGCAACTGCAATTCGACACTCGGCCACTGGCGGAGCAGATTCTGGCGACCCTGCAAACGCACCCACGTTTTCACGAGTTGAGCGCCAAGTTTGCCGTGCAACTGGACGGCGGAGAGGCATTGGCGATGCTCGAACATCCGCATGATCTGTGGCTGTCGGCGTTCGAACGTGACGGTGAAATGCTCCTGGCGTTCGGTCTGGCTGGCTGCCCGACGGATCGTGCGGTCGGCGCCGTGACCGTGGAAAACGGCCATGCGCTGGTGGTCGCGGTGCTGGAATTGTTCCTTGAACTGGCTCGGCCGGAGCAGACGCGCATGCGCCATTTGCTCGATGAATGGCCGATGCTGGCCTTTCTCGAACAGTTACGCGAACGCGTGGCGATCAAAGCCGCCATTGCCCGACAGCGCACGCCGCTGGCGGATGCGCTGCACATCGGTGTGCACGCGCAAAACGCTGACGACCGGGTGTATGTCGGTGCGGTGCCGGCGCTCGGTCGTCTCGATCCAGACATGCTGCGTGGTGCGGCCCGACTGGCCCGCGAGTTCGGTGATGGCAGCCTGCGTTTCACCCCCTGGCAAAGTCTGCTGTTGCCGAACGTGAAGTCCACCGACGCTGCGCAAGTCCTGCAACACCTGAGGCAATTGCACTGGCTGACGGATGCTGGCGAGCCGTTGTCCCGGCTGATCGCCTGCACCGGCTCCAGCGGCTGCGGCAAAGGCCTGGCCGATACCAAACACGACGCCCGGCGGCTGGCGACGCTATTGCCACAAGCGCAGAGCGTGCACCTGTCCGGTTGCCCGCGCTCTTGCGCTGCGGCCCATCGCACACCGGCAACTTTGCTGGCGGTCAGCCCCGGTCACTATGACCTCTATTTTCGCGATGCAACGCTGCCGGGTTTCGGCACGCTGCACGCACGCAACCTTACTATTGAAGCGGCCGCGATCCTGCTCGACGCCCGCTCACGGAGCCCCCTTGATGCTTGATTACATCCGCGACGGTCAGGAGATCTATCGCAACTCCTTCGCGATCATTCGCAGCGAGGCCAATCTGGCGCGCATCCCGGCCGATCTGGAAAAACTCGCGGTGCGGGTGATCCACGCCTGCGGCATGGTCGAGGCGGTCGATGGTCTGCAGTTCTCCGAGGGCGCCGGCAAGGCCGGACGCGATGCGCTGGCGGCGGGTGCGCCGATTCTCTGTGATGCGCGGATGGTGTCCGAAGGCGTGACCCGTGCGCGTTTGCCGGCGAACAACCAAGTGATCTGCACCCTGCGCGACGACAGCGTGCCGGAGCTGGCCCGCGAGTTGGGCAACACCCGTTCGGCGGCCGCGCTGGAGCTGTGGCGTCCGCACCTGGAAGGCAGCGTGGTGGTGATCGGCAACGCGCCGACCGCACTGTTCTATCTGCTGGAAATGCTCGATGCCGGCGCACCGAAACCGGCACTGATCCTCGGCTTCCCGGTGGGCTTCGTCGGCGCCGCCGAATCGAAAGCGGCGCTGGCAGCGGACAGTCGTGGCGTACCGTTCGTGATCATGCAGGGCCGACTCGGCGGCAGCGCCATGGCCGCCGCAGCGGTGAACGCCCTCGCCACGGAGATCGAATGATGCAGGCCAAAGGACGTCTGATCGGCCTCGGTGTGGGCCCCGGTGATCCGGAACTGATTACCGTCAAAGCCCTGCGCCTGCTGCGCGAATCGCCGGTGGTGGCGTACTTCGTCGCCAAGGGCAAGAAGGGCAATGCGTTCGGCATCATCGAAGCGCACCTGCAGGACGCGCAGAATCTGCTGCCGCTGGTGTACCCGGTGACCACCGAAGTGCTGCCGGCGCCGCTGTCTTATGAACAAGTCATCAGCGACTTCTACGATGACGCCGCCGAAGAAGTCGCGGCGCATCTGGACGCCGGGCGTGACGTCGCGGTGATCTGTGAAGGCGACCCGTTCTTCTACGGTTCCTACATGTATCTGCATGATCGGTTGTCCACGCGCTACGACGCCGAAGTGGTGCCGGGCGTGTGCTCGATGCTCGGCGGCGCCTCGGTGCTCGGCGCGCCGCTGGTGTATCGCAACCAGAGCCTGTCGGTGCTCTCCGGCGTGTTGCCGCATGAGGATCTGAAGCGACGTCTGGCCGACGCCGATGCGGCGGTGATCATGAAGCTGGGGCGCAACTTTCCCAAAGTTCGTGCGGTACTCGAAGAACTCGGTCTGGCCGAGCGGGCGCTGTACGTCGAACGCGCGACCATGGCCAATCAGAAGATCGTGCCGCTGGATCAGGTCGAGCCGATGTCCTCGCCGTACTTCTCGCTGATCATCGTCCCGGGCGAACGGTGGCAAGGTTGATGACGCCATCCACACCGGCCATTGTCATCCTTGGACAGGGCGCACTCGCCACCGCGCGACGGATCCAGCAGTTGTATCCGACGGCGCAGATCCACGGCCTCGCCGGGCGCGTCGACGGCGCCGACTGCAGCTATCAGGAATTCGGTGCGACCCTGCGTGAGTTGTACCAGCAGGACACGCCGATCATTGCCTTGTGCGCTGCCGGCATTGTCATTCGCACCCTGGCACCGTTGCTGCTGGAGAAGGGCGCTGAACCGGCAGTACTCGCCGTTGCCGAAGATGGCAGCGCCGTGGTGCCGCTGCTCGGCGGCCTCGGCGGGGTGAATGTCATGGCCCGGGAAATCGGCGCCGCATTGCAGGTCGCAGCGGCGATCACCACCAGTGGCGAATTGCGTTTTGGCACCTGCCTGCTCAACCCACCCAGCGGGTATGCGCTGGCGGATCTGGAGCTGGGCAAGCGTTTCGTTTCCGATCTGCTGGCCGGGCACAGCGTGCGTATCGAAGGTGCGGCGCCGTGGCTGGATCAGGCGCAGCTGCCGCAAGACCCGCAGGCGCAGCGCTCGATTCATGTCGGCAGTGCCGAGCGTGTCGCCAGCGCCAACGAGTTGCTGATCTATCCGCGCAGCGTGGCGGTGGCCGTGAGCGCGCAGCTAGACGATCTGCCGAATGCCGTGCGTGCAGCGTTGCAGCAGGCCAGGGTTGCGCAGCAGTCGCTGGCCTGTCTGCTGGCGGCTGACACTGAAATGGCCTCGGCCAGACTGCGTGAAGCGGCCCTCGAACTGGGTGTGCCGCTGCGCTTTGTCGCCGCGCAAAAAGACCTCGGCGAGCTCGCCCGTCAGGCACTGCCACAGGCCACGATCAGCAGTGCCAACGGTCTGGCAATTGCCCTCGCCGAGCAGCCGCTGGACGTCGCGCAGATCGGTCGTCAGCGTGGGCGCCTGGCGGTGATCGGCCTCGGCCCCGGCGCTGCCGAATTGATGGTGCCTGCGGTCAAGGCGGAACTGGCGCGGGCCACCGATGTGCTCGGCTACGAAACCTACGTGCGCATGGCCGGCCCGTTTCGCGACGACCAGGTGCAGCATTGCACCGACAATCGCGAGGAAATGCAGCGCGCCCGCCATGCGTTCCGGCTGGCGGCCGAGGGCCGTTCGGTGATTGTGGTCTCGTCCGGCGACCCCGGCGTATTTGCCATGGCCGCGGCGGTGCTTGAAGCGTTGCACGAGTCGAGCGATCCGGCCTGGCACAGCGTCGAACTGGAAATCCTGCCGGGTGTGTCCGCCTCGCTCGCCACGGCTGCGCAAGCGGGTGCGCCGCTGGGGCATGACTTCTGCGTGATGTCGCTGTCGGACAACCTCAAGCCGTGGTCGATCATCGAGAAGCGTCTGGATCTGGCGTCCGCAGCCGATCTGGCCCTGGCCTTCTACAACCCGATCTCCCGGGCGCGTCCGTGGCAACTGGGCCGGGCCCTGGAAATCGTCGCGCAGCATCGCAGCGCGGCGACGCCAGTGGTGTTGGGGCGCGACATTGGCCGGCCGGGGCAAACCCTGCGCGTGACCACGCTGGGGCAACTGACCCCCGATCAGGTGGACATGCGCACCATGGTGCTGATCGGTTCCTCGACCACTTGCACCTTTGCCAAAGCGGACGGTGGCGAGTGGGTCTACACGCCGCGTTGGTACGGCGAAAAGCCGCAGTCGTGAGTGCTGGCGAGGGAGCGTGCTCCCTCGCCATAGCCGCTGTCCCGCGTGGATTCTGCGAAATGCTCCGCGTCTGACTTTTCAACCTGACTTGTACGATTTGCTCCGCGTCTGCGTGAGAGCTTTCCTGTTGCTTACATTCTGTCCGACTTATCCTGAATCCTCTAAGACCTGTACCAAAGTTCAAACCGAGGTAATGACGGGGCTTGGTAAGTTGCGTTGATTCATAACGGGGTTACCAGCAATAACTTGTTGCTGTTACAGGTGTTGCCAGTTGTTTTTTAGTTGTCTGTTTTGACATGTATTGAATGTTTTGCAGTTTGAGCCCTGATTCGCCAGTGGATAGTTTGGCGACCATGGAAAGTGCCAGCAGGCACTCATGTCGGCTCAGGGCAAAGGAGAAACTTTCATGCAGGATCAGAGACTTCAAGACGCCAGTGGTTATGTGAATTTCATCAACCTGTTCAAACAGGCGGATCTGGAACAGGCCCTGTTGGCGCACCGCGACAGTGACGCCTGGCAGTCAGTCTGGCGTTATTACTTTGCATGCATTGGTCTGCTCGATTCGCCTCGATTGATCGAACCCCTGGCATTGCTCAAACAATCGCTGGGGCAGTTGCTTGGCCTGTCGCGCGTGCGCCGCGATGCCGACGACGCGCCAGCACGGCCCCAAGACTTATCGCGGATCTACAGCCGCATCGAGGCCTTCGAAACCCGCCTGCAAAACAGCCAGTCCTATGCCAGGAGCGTGGCCACTGAGGTACCGAAAAATCTGCACTTTGTCTGGCTCGGCGGGGGGCTGGGCCCGATACAACGGGATTATCTCAACGTATGGAAACAGGTCTTGAGCGGGCAGGGCTATCGCCTGCATCTGTGGTACGACAGTGACGCGTTGCTGGCCTGGCAAACCGACAGATTGATCGTTGAGGCCGCCAAGGCTGACGCCATGCAACAGGGTGGCAATCACAGCATTTCCGCAGCGGCTCTGGGCACGTTGTACGAAGAACGCGTGATCGTTCTCAAGCAACAGATGTTCATGCACATCCAGGCCGCGCTGGAGCAGGGGCTGTCAGCGGATGAAGCGCGGGTCGACCTGTTGGCCCGGGCCTACGGCCAGGACGCCGCAGATCTGGAGACGCGGATCGAACAAAACCGTCGCAGTCTGCTGGATCTCGCGGGCGGCGATCTGCAGTTGCGCGACCTGCATGACCTCGACACGCCACTGCAATTGCAGACGATCTACGAGCGCGAGACCCGGTTGCGCGGCAATCTGGCCGCCGCTTCTGATGTGGTGCGGGTCGAGGCCTTGTATAACGAGGGCGGCGCCTATGCCGATGTCGACAATCTGCCGCCGCTGGCCCGGCGCCTGGGGGGCGTCGACATCAGTGGGTTCGGCGGCGATACGCGTCTGGGCGTCCTGCAACTGTTGCTTGATCACAACCCGCACTGGATGCCTGGACGGCAGACCCGGCGTAACACCTACACCGACTACCTGGACCGCATACCCGCCGAGCATCGCCCCGCGCTTGAGGCCTTTGCCCGGCAACAGCCCGCGCTGAACGAAGTGTTCCAGGCCCCGGCGCAGCTGCTGGCGCGGCCACAGGCCTTGCGAGCCGTTGCCGTACAGAACACGTTGAGCAACTCATTCCTGACGGCCCATGCGCAAGCGCCGATGCTCAACAGTGTGATCCAGCGGTTTCGGTTCAACTATGAGTCGATCGACGAAACGGCCCGCCTTGCTGCCAAGCGCGGCGTCGCCTTGAGCGATTTTGACGGCATGACCGGGCTGGCGCGCGAAGTGCTCGAGCAGGCCTTTGGCCCTCTGGCCGAACTGTCGATGACTGAGGACGTGGCGGCCAGCTTTCTGATGCTGGCCATCGCGGGCTACTTCAGTGACGGCATCCGCCCGCAGAGCGAGGGGACGATTTATCTGACCGGACCGGCGGCGATGCGCGATGGCATGGCCGATTACGAACGGCAGCACTTTGTCCCGCGAGAAGCGGAAACCCTGCGCCTGGAGGCGGCCATCGAGCCGCTCTGGATAATCAACGACAAGACCGAGGAAGAACAGGATCACTCCTGGAAAGACAACGCCAACGACGATGAACAATGGGTTGTCGACGAGCAGCAACGCTGGCGGCAAGGGCAATACAGCGCGCGCTACAACGGTGATGTGGCGGCCCTGCTGAAACAGCAGAGCGTGCTGTTTGAAGAGGGATGGCCGGTTATCGAAGGCCGACCGGTGTTGTTGACGGATGTTCTGCAACGGATGATCGACAGGCTCGGTGAACCGTTCGTGGCCGCAATGCGCCGAGGCCATAACGGCGCGCTGGATTTTCCTGCGGGCCCGGGGCTCGATTTCGCCGACCGCCAGGCCATCAAGGCGCAGTCTGCAATGCTGCAAGCGCCGGTGGCGCTGAGCGACGAGCGGGTTCAGGGGCTGGCGCTGGATGAATTGCTGAGCAGTATCGCCGAAGGCTCGCTGCAGTTTTTCCAGGTCAGTGTCTTGCAGCGGGTGCTGTTGGGGCAACTGTTGGGCGCGCGCTCACTGGACAATCAAAGCTTCATGGCGGTCGCTGCCGAACTCGACAACCTGGCCAACCGTGTTGCCGAAGTGGGGGCGTCGGTGCGCTACGCGGCCATCGAGCGTCATCTTTATCAACAGCGGGCGACGGCGTTCATGGCCGGTCTGGCCAGTCATGTCGATCAGCCGATGCTGTCGTCGGACAGCGCGCTGACGCTGAAGCGCGCGGCGCTGTCGCAGGCTCACACGCTGTTGCAGTGGGGGCGGCATGTCGGACATATCCAGGAAGTGGCCACTCGCGAGCATCGTGAGCAGGTGATCCTGCGATTGGGGCAGGTGCTGGGGCAAATCGAGGCCAGCGACATCAAGCTGGTGCCTCAGGATCTGTTGCTCAAGGGCCCGGGTGATCCCGGTGGCCGCTGTTACCCGCTTGCGCTGATCATGAGTGCTGCGCTGGAGCACGGTGTTGCCGCATCGCGGCGCTTGCGCGAGCGCTTTTTCCTGGCGACTGTCGAGCCGCACCAGAGCGATTCGAAGGTGTTCCTGGAGGCGCTTGAGGAGTTGCAAAGCGTGCAATTGCACGACATCGGCCAGCCCCTGGGGCGTGTCGATCTGCAGCAGCTCGGCAGCACCCTTGAAGCCTACGGCAGCTCGCGCACGCTGATGCTCAACTCGGACAATCACGCCATGCTGCTGGCGAAAACCTTCGACGGCGAACGCATCACTTATCACTTCTACGATCCCAACTTCGGCGTGTTCGAGTTCAGTGATCCGGCCTTGTTCCGGAGGGCGCTGACCGACCTGTTTCTGAAGCAAGGCCTGGCGAAATACTATGCGGCCTATGGTGACGAGGCGCGCCCGACGTTTGATCTGATCGAGTTGCACGGGCAAAAAATCTCGGCTCTGCAGCTGACCGCCGGCTTTCGCGTCGGGCAATTGCTGGCGTCCGACAGTGTGCTGCCGGAGCATTCAGGTGGACGGATTCGCCAGCGCCTGAACAGTGCGCGCGGCCAGTCGCTGGTCAGCAATCCGCCTCTGGGGCGCAGTCTGCGCGATCTGGACAGTCATTGGTGGGGACAGCAGATCGCCCACACGACCGACGCCTTGCAGGCGCTGCACAGCTTGGCAAAACCGCTGGTGCCGCTGTTCGAAACCCTTGAGATAACTGCGGATGGCAAATACCGGATCAACCTGATCGACCCGGTGCAGAGCGAGCAGGTGGTGCAGGTGGTCAGCACCGATCATCGTCTGCTGCGGATCAGGCGTTATCTGTCCGAGCAGTTCGCGACCCTTGGCACCCGGCCCGCGCCGGAGTTGATCGAGGCCGGCGCCGTGCACACCCTCAATAGTGGGTTCACGATCCAGGCATTGATGAACGCCTTGCGCGGTCGCGAGGGCGACGGCCGCACATTGACCACTGCCGTGCGGCTGCACGCGTACGTCAATTACGCGCAGCTGGCGCACGGCAATGTCGCGGATGTCGCGGGTCTGATCGCTCTGGTCAGAACCGCGCTCAAGGAAGAGAGGGTCATCGCCCGCACCTGCGCACCGGTGGTTGGCGAGGCGCTGGGGCATGTCGCCAACGAAGGGGTGGGAGCGGTGCTGGGGCTGGCGAATGTCGGCTTCGACATCTATCAATTGACGGCGGCGGACAACGAGCTCGAGCGGGCGCAGTTTGGCACGCAACTGGCGTTCGACTCCGCCAGTCTGGCATTGACCGCTGGTGGTCTGGGTGCGGCCACTGCGGGTGCGGCGACGGCCGCTGCCGTGCTCGGCGGCGCCGGGGTGATCCTCGGTGGACTGGCCGTGGGCGTCGCGGCCCTGGCCCAGGGCTTTGCCAGAATTGCGCAACAGGCGCAGGACGTCGGGCTGTTTTTCGACGATCTGGAGCGGGCCTATCGCGGTGTCGGCTATCGCCATGATGCTGCGCAGGGGGGCTGGCTCGTGCACCCTGCGCTGGTCGTGCAACGTCTCGATTTCAGCCGCGCCAGCCTGCGGCTCGGCAGCCCGAAGGTGTATCGGTTGCGCGACCATTTCGGGGTGCCGGATTTCAATCCGGATGAGCAACAGGCGCTCGATTTGCGCCGCGAACTGGGGCTTCCCGGTCACCTCAATATCGAGCTGCCGAGTGGGCAACTGGTCGTCCTGCCGTGTACGCCGATCACGTTCTACGGCTACGAATACAAGGCCTTGCCGTTCTCCAGTCTGCGCCACGACACGGGCTTCGATACCGCTCGCAGGCTGGAAAAAAAGGATAAGGACGGCCAGTGGAAATTCCTCTTTTCGTTCTACTCCTTTCCCACGCACTACATCGTGAATCGCCTGGCACCGTCGTATCGGCCAACGGTGATCGAGGTGCAACTGGACGCCCGCGAGCGTGCGCTGGCAGTGCCGATGATCCCGACAGCCTGGCACGATCACCTGACTTACCGGATTGAAGGGGCGGGCGCTGCGTGCTCGCTGATCCTCAATCGCGGCGTCAGTATCGAGTTACAGGCGCCCAGCCTGCAGCTGTGCCAGTGGAGCCTGGTGGCAACCTGGGCGACCGAGGCGGATGTGCAGGTCGAAGTCGGTGGGGGGCTTTCTGTCGGCGGCGTCAAGGTGATGTTCACCGGCAGGGGGCGCCACGAGGTCATGCTTCAGCTGACAGGGCGCCAACGGTTCAAGGTCAATCGCGCTGGCGGGCGACTGGATATTCTCGAGCAGAGCGCGCCTTCCGGTGAGAACGAGCAATCGCTGCTTCTGCATTACCAGGGGCTGGCCCGGGAGCATCGGCTGGGGTTGCCCTACACGCCGGTTCAGCATTTCCCGATTCCGTTTGAGCCCGAGGACCAGCCGCGCTACACCACGGCCTGGTACGACGCTGCAGAGAATCGTTTTCTGTACATCCGCAGCGCAGAGGTGCTGGCCGCGGATGAAGCGTTGCTGGCGGTGGTGGTGAATGATTTTGCCTATTTCTACGAAGCGCAGAACTACGACATCTGGCAGGTCGATGCAGTCAGCGGATTGCTCAAATACCGTTACCGCCTGCTGGTGCTGGCCGGTGAATGCCACGTGCGACGCATTGATGCCGATGCCCAAGGCGTGATCCATGTCGAGCAGCAATGGGTCGGCGCTGACGGGAAAGTCACGCAGTTCAATTACCTGATCCATGACGGTCGGTTGCAACTGGTGGCGGTGCTCCACGAGCTGGACCGGGAGCTGGGTCGCCAGGTGTTTGCCCAGCCGATCCTCGCGCAGTGGTCGGTGGTGTTTGGCGAGTATGGGGTGCTATCGCCGGTGCCCGAGCGTGCCGGGGTCACCACGGTCGACTGGCAACCGGCGGACTTCGTGTCCGTCTGCTGGCTGTTCGATGCGCACAAGCGTGACCTGGTGTGGATCCGCAGTCGTGACCGCTTGTGCATTCATCCCTATGCCCCGTATCCGCACACCCGGGGCTGGGCCGATTCGATCAGGCAGCTCGGCGACCTGGTGCTCCTGCCGCTCAGCGATGAACACGATCTGTTTTGCATTTACGACCGGCTGGCGCAGAAGTTATGCCGGGTGCAACGGACCACGTCCGCCGGCAGCGAACGCTGGCCGGCGCAGTGGACGCATCAGTGGGTGCAGCCCGCCGGGCTCAAGGACGTAGTGGCGGTTGAGGGTGGGTACCTGGCGCTGACCGACGACGGGCTGTTTTTCAACCTGAGCGCCCAGGGTGAAGCGTTGCTTGGGGGCACTACTGAGCGTTGGCTCAAGGATCGGGCGCAGTGGTGGCAGGCACTGCAAGCGCTGGCGACGCAGTATCCGATCAACAGTTTTGCCATTCTCGGTGTGCGCAATGCCGGCGGTGAGCGCAACTTGTGTGCCTGGGCTGTGGATAACCGCTTGCTGTTGTGCGATCCGGGCCACGAGCGCGAGATGCGCCTGCTCGGTATCACCCCGGACAATCAGGCAGCGTGGCTGTTCGACGTTGCCAGCGGCGCGATCTGCAGGCAGGCGTTCTTTGACCATCTGCTGCTTGAGCAGGCCTTCGGCAGCGGCGCACAACTGTTGTTGGCCGACCTGCTGCCGGCGCCGCAGGCCGAGTGGGACGACTGGCGATTCAGCCGTGTGACCGGTGATGGCGGCGGGCTGCGCGGGACTACGGTCAACGGCGTGTCACTCCTGTTGCGGTCTGAGGAAGCGGAGCGAATCATTGGCGTCGAACAGCGCTGGGTCCGCGAGCACGGCGAACAATGGCTGGCTGCACTGCAGGCCTTGCTCGAGACCGCCGAACATGAGCCGTTCATCGCCGTGGAATCCGGCTCCGGCAGCCTGCAATGGTACGACGTGGCGAATGCGCGGTTGATCCGCGTGGCGGACCAGAATCTGCCACAGGATTGCGAATTGCTCGGCACTCGCCACCGCCATGTGTTGTTGCACGAGCGCCAGGCGCAGCGGGTGGTTGTCTACCCCGGCCACCAGAGTATCGGCCCTTTCGAGTATGTGCAGCGTGACGCCGAGGTCCTGGTGGTCGAGGCGCAGAACAAGGTCGAGGACCTGTTGCCGCTGATTGCCGATGACGTGCGCTGCCTGGTTCTGCGCTTGGGGCAGGGTGATGTGACCTTTCACCTGTCGAAGGCCTGCTGGTTGCGTCTGGATTCGGTGATCGTCGATTGCCGCCACCGTCTGGGCGAGGTGCCGGCGATTCCCGGCAAGTTGATCTGGCAGCTGGATGCGCCGCAGCAACTGCAACTGTCGCAGGTCGGGGAGCATTTGCTCATCGTCGACCCGGACCGCCAGCACAGCCTGATCCTGCGTGATGTGTGTTCGAGTGATCCGGCGATGCGTGGCGAGGTGTTCCTCGGATTCGAGGGCGGTCGCTCCTATCCGGTGTCGAGCCTGGTGCAGTGGCTGCGTGACCGCGCAGACGCCGACGGCAGTGTCACGCTGGAACGATTGCTCGACGCCGTGCCGGCGTGACGCACCGCTGTAACTGAAAAGGCCTGCGCAGCTCACTGCGCAGGCCTTTTTACCGATCTTCAGGGAACCAGGTAACCCTTTACCCCGGTGAAGATGATCTGCGCCGCCAGCGCGCAGACGAACAGTCCCATCAGACGGCTGACGATCTGCAAGCCTTGATCGCCGAGGATGCGTTCGATGTGATTGGACAGGTACAGCACTACCCCGACGGTGAAGCTGGCCAGGGTAATACTCATGATCGCGGTCAGTTTGTCGTCCCAGTGCGGCTGGCTGACGCCCATCACCAGCAGGGCGCCGATGGTGCCGGGGCCGACCGTCAACGGAATGGTCAGCGGGACGATCGTCACGTCCTGCTGCACGTTGTCACTTTGCACCACCGGTTTGCCCTGGGCCATGCCCAGCGCCGAGATGAACAGCACGCTGCCGGCACCGATGCGGAACGCGTCCGCAGTGATCCCGAACACGTCGAAAATCACCCGTCCGAACAGATACAGCAGGACGCTGGAGACCAGCGTGGCAATCGCCACTTTCCAGGCTAGGCGCCGCTGTTCCTTGCGCGAGTAGCCACGGGTCAGGCTGATGAAGCAGGACAACACGAAGAACGGGCTGTAGAGCACCAGCATCTTCAGGTAAACGCTGAATAACACGTGGAGCATGAGGGCGGCTCGCATCCGGAGAGGGGTGGCAGCGAGTCTATCAGTCGCTTAGTTGCTTGTGTGCGCAGAAGATGCTGCGCACGGCAGTTCATCTTTCCGAATTTTATTTTGAACGTTGTGTCGTTGTTGTTTGTTAGTTGTTTTTGTTGTTTGGATATGATGTTACAGATTAGGGTTTGTGGTTGTATGTTTGTTTGGTTATTGTTTGGTCGCAAGTTCAAGAGGAACTTGTCTGATAATTAATAAGGATTTTATTGTGCATAATCAAGCTGTTCGCGAAAGTTATATTGCTTCTTGTGTTAAAGCGATTGAAGAGTGTGAGATCGACGACCAGTTGGTTATTCGTCCTCACGCCCTGATGGGTATAGGGGACGACGTAGAAGCACCGTCCAAGGGGGCTGTTGTAGGTGAGGGCACGATGGGCTTTGTGGGCAAGATGAGTCTCCAAAACCAACGTGATGCGGCAAACGCTTTCCTCTTCGCGACGCTCGCAGCAAACAAACAGTACCCGGCCGAAGAGCAGGGTAAAGAGTGGTATCTGCGCTTTCGCGAGGTGATGACCCAGGCAGGCTGGACACCTGTCAGAAAGTATTACAGCAACCTGGATGTCGAGGGCACCAGCGTGCGTATGGACAAACTGGTACTGGAAATCCTCGGTTCCGTGGTTGCCGGCGCTGCGCTGCCAGGCCCGGCCAGTGCATTGATGCTCAAGGTGGCGGGAGATGCGATCTCTGCCTTGCAGAAGCGTGATACTGCCGCACTGACGGCTTATGAGCGCAATCTGCTGCAACACGGTGTTGGCGGAATCTCCGCTGGTGCATGTGTTGAAGTCGATGGCGAATCGATCATGGCCCTCGGCACCGTGCGTTTCCAGCGCAGGAATACCTCTACCAAAGTGCTGTTTGTCGATGTCGACGTGCGTAATGTAAACCTGTATCGAGGCGAAACGGTATTTGTCAAAAACACATTAAAAGCGGACTCGGTTCGTGAAACTATTAAAAATAAACTCATCGTTCACAGTGAAAAGATTGTCGATGTTGAAATTTGATTGATCAAAAAAAGGCAGCCGGTTTCGGCTGCCTTTTTTGTTATCGGGAGCAATGATATGAATGACGAATATTCAGTATTGATTGTTGGCGGCGCCGTTGTGCTGGTTCCGGTAACGGAGGAGCTGGCGCACTATGACGATTTGATCGAGTGCCTGTTGCTGGCGCAATTGGCGGCCAATAAAAAAATCGAAAAGGCGGCGGAGATCGACTGGTATGGCGCGTATGTGCAGTTGCTGGATAACTATTGGCTGCGCCACTCCAGAGCTCGACGACAATGGTCCATCGGAAAGGATAACGTCGAGTCGCTTGGTGATTGGGTCCTCACCGCGATGTTCAGCGACGCTGTGGATAACAGTGGCGCTGCATCTGTAGCGCTGCGACGTCTGGCAGGCCTGTCCGGCACCGAGCCGGCCATGGGTTTGCTGCGCAGGCACATCCAGAAGAGCATCCTGGCGTCCGAGTCCGAAGATGGGCTTGCGTCCGCCACGGCTGTGCGCCTGCTGGTGGTCGTCGCGAACACGCCGACCTCCTTGACCAGTGTCTATCTTGAGCTTGCGACTGATCGGGTGCTTGGCGGCAACCCCCTGGCCGAGCTGTTTCAGGCCGAGGATGTGCGCGGCGACGTGTGCATGCGTTACGCCGGTGCCTACTTGTCTGAGACCCTCTATGCTCCGGCCCGCGCCGCCGTTGCCCTGAAAATCAGGGACAGGTTGAAGGACAACGTTGTGCGGTTGACGTTGCCCGATGAAGGGGCAGTCAGACAGCTTTGCGCAGCCGATTGAGGCGCAACCGGGCAGGCCTGCTCAGAAGGTCGAGGCCGTGCGGTTCTGCTGATCGCGCTGGGCGACCCAATGTTCGATCAGCTCGCGCAGTTGCGACAGCTCCACCGGTTTGGCCATGTGCCCGTCCATCCCGGCCTGACGCGCGCGTTCCTTGTGTTCGGCGAGGATGTGCGCGGTCAGCGCGACGATTGGCGTGCGGATGCGCTGATTGCTGACTTCCCACGCACGCAGTTGCTGGGTTGCCGAGAAGCCATCGAGGATCGGCATTTCGCAGTCCATCAACACCAGGTCGTAACGCTGGGCCTTCATCGCTTGCAGGGCTTCTTCGCCGTTGCTGGCAGTGTCCGGTTGCAGGTTGAGCTTGCCGAGCATGCCGCGAATCACTTTGGTGGAAATGGTGTTGTCTTCGGCGACCAGAATGCGGAAATCGCTCGGCACCTTGGCCGCTGTGGCGGGGGTAACCACTTGTGGCTGGAACACCACCTGACCCTTGTTGCGCTGATTCAATTCGTCGGCCAGCGTGGTCTTGAGCGTGTAGCCGGCCACCGGTTTGGCGAGGATGCGCTTGATCCCCGAGTTGCGCGCGATGATCTTGCTCGGCGCATTGCTGATGCCGGTGAGCATGATCAACAGAATGTCGTGATTGAGGCTCGGGTCTTCCTTGATCTTGGCCGCCAGTTGCATGCCGGTCATGCCGGGCATGTTCTGGTCCAGCAGCACCACATCGAAGTAGTCACGCAGGTGCGCCTTGGTGCGCAGCAGCGCCAGCGCTTCCTTGCCCGACGGCACGGCGCTGACGTTCAGGCCCCAGGCGCTGCATTGCTGCACCAGCACCTTGCGGCAGGTGTCGTTGTCGTCCACCACCAGTACCCGCGCACCTTGCAGCGGACCGTCGAGGTCGGAGGTCGGGTGTTCGAGGCGATCCGGGTCCAGCGGCAGAGTCAGCCACAGCGTGCTGCCCTGATTGGCGCCGCTCTTGATGCCGAACTCGCCGTGCATCAGGCGAATCAGCTGTCGCGCGATCACCAGCCCGAGGTTGCCGCCCAGACGGTTGGCGGAGAGGAAATGCTTGCTGTGCAGTTCGGCATGCAGCAGCGCCTCGCGCTCTTCCGGCTCCATCGGCTGGCCGCTGTCCTGCACGGCGATGCGCAGGCGCGGTTTGACGCTGCGCTCGTCGAGGGCAACGACGATCAGCACTTCGCCTTCGTCGGTTTTCTTCAGGGCGTTTTCCAGCAGGCTCAGCAACGTCTGGCGCAAGCGGGTCGGATCGCCGCTGATCACCCGCGGCACCTGCGGCTGGATGAAACTGATCAGCTCGACGTTCTGCTGTTCGGCCTTGGCCCGGTAGATGCTCAGGCAATCGTCGATCAGCGCGTTGAGGTCGAACTGCACATCGTCCAGCTCGATCTGCCCGGACTCGAGTTTGGAGATGTCGAGAATCTCGTTGATCAACGTCAGCAGTTCGTTGCCGGCGCTGTGGATGGTTTGCACGTAGTCGCGTTGCTTGACCGACAGCGGCGTGCCCAGCAACAGCTCGGTCATGCCCAGCACGCCGTTCATCGGGGTGCGGATTTCGTGGCTGATCTTGGCGAGGAATTCGGCCTTGGCGTTGATCTCGGCGTTGCTGGCGGCGAGGTCGCGGCTGATGCTGAAACGGCTTTCGGTGATGCTGCGCTGACGTTCACCCAAGGCGATGCTCATCAGCAGGCCACTGATGCAGATAAACGCCATCAGGGTCATGATCAGGCCTTGCGGCGACACCAGGGTCAACCCCAGCAACGCCGGCAGAATGATCAGCGTGCCGATGTTGAACACCACCATCCCGGCAACGAACAGCCGCGCCGGACGGTAGCCCTTCTGCCAGTGATAGAAGCCGACCAGCAACATGCTCAGACCGGCCAGGGCCACCAGCGCGTAAGTGATGATGTTCAGCGGCAGGGTGTTGACGAACAACAGCAGCAGGCTGCAGATCACGATGAACAGAATGTCGCCCAGCAACAGTTTGTTCAGCGGGTGCGGGCCGAGCGGGGCGAAGAAGCGCAGGGCGAACATCAGCCCGGCCGGGGCGGTCAGCAGCAGGGCCAGATACGCGCCGGGGGTCTGGATCGCGTGCCAGTTCGGCAGCCACGGGCCGGCGAGGTTGAGCAACAGCAACAGACTCAGGCCCAGCAGGCCTTCGCAGACCGCCAGCCACAGGCTGCTGCGCGAGCGGGAGTAGGCGTAGCGCACGAGGTTGTGCAGCAGCAACATGCCGAGGCAGCCGAACAGCAGACCGAAGATCAGCGTCTGGTTCTGGTTGGCGGCACTCAGCACCGCCGATTGCAGGGCAATGTGCGGGCGTAGCTGATGGTCGGAAACCATCCGCAGATAGACGTCGAGGGACTTGTCGCTTTGCGGCAGCGGCAGCAGGAAATCGCTGCTCGGCAGTGGCCGTTCGACCTGTGGCTGATGGGTGCCGGAGGTGCGTTGCTCGATCAGCTTGTCGCCGTCCAGCACGTAAAGGCTGAGGTTGGACAGGTCGGGGGCGAAGATTCGCAGCACTTGCTCGTGCTTGCCCGGCGCCAGTTTGAAGCGCAGCCACAGTGCGCCATCGGGCTCGGCCGCCGTGAGGCGATCAAGTTCGATAGGGCTGAATTGATTGGTGTAGCGAGCCGAGCGGATGTCGCTCAGTTGCAGATTGCCCTGATCGTCAAGCAATACCGACCAGCCACTGCCTTGCGCGGCCTGAGCCGGAAGCATGCAGAGCAAGGTCAGCAGCGTGACGGTGAAGCTTATGGCAATCCTGAGCCAGCGCACGGCGAAATCCCTTCGTAGGTTGATGCCAGAATATAACGATGCGCGGCGGCGGAACAGCCCGGCGAGGGACTGCATCCCGCGCCGGACTTGAAGGACAGCTTATTCCTGGGTTTCGCCACGTTCACGGGCAATGGCGCGGTAGCCAATGTCCTTGCGGTAGAAGCAGCCTGCCCAGTCGATGGCGGCGGCCAGCTTGTAGGCTTGCTGCTGCGCTTCGCTGACGCTGGCGCCCATGGCGGTGGCACAGAGTACGCGACCACCGGCCGTCACCACGTTGCCATCTTTGAGCGCAGTCCCGGCGTGGAAGACTTTGCCTTCCAGGCCTGCGGCTGCGTCCAGACCGTTGATCGCTGCACCCTTGGCGTAGTCGCCCGGGTAGCCGCCGGCGGCCAGCACGATGCCGACGCTCGGGCGTGGATCCCACTGTGCTTCAACCTTGTCCAGCGCTTGCGCCAGAGCGGCTTCGACCAGCAGAACCAGGCTCGACTGCAGACGCAGCATCACCGGTTGGGTCTCCGGGTCACCGAAGCGGCAGTTGAATTCGATGACTTTCGGGTTACCGGCCTTGTCGATCATCAGACCGGCGTACAGGAAACCGGTGTAGACGTTGCCTTCTTCGGCCATGCCACGCACGGTCGGCCAGATCACCTGGTCCATCACGCGCTGGTGCACGTCGGCGGTGACCACCGGGGCAGGGGAGTAGGCACCCATGCCGCCGGTGTTCGGGCCGCTGTCGCCGTCGCCAACACGTTTGTGGTCCTGGCTGGTGGCCATCGGCAGGACGTTCTTGCCGTCGACCATGACGATGAACGAGGCTTCTTCGCCGTCGAGGAATTCTTCGATCACCACGCGCGAACCGGCGTCGCCGAAGGCGTTGCCGGCGAGCATGTCACGCACGGCGTCTTCGGCTTCGGCCAGGGTCATGGCAACGATCACGCCTTTACCGGCGGCCAGGCCATCGGCCTTGATCACGATCGGTGCGCCTTTTTCACGCAGATAAGCCAGGGCCGGCTCGATCTCGGTGAAGTTCTGGTAGTCGGCGGTCGGGATCTTGTGGCGCGCGAGGAAATCCTTGGTGAAGGCTTTCGAGCCTTCCAGTTGCGCAGCACCGGCGGTCGGACCGAAGCAGTCCAGGCCACGGGAGCGGAACAGATCGACCACGCCAGCCACCAGCGGCACTTCCGGGCCGACGATGGTCAGGGAAACGTTTTTCTCGGCAAAGTCGGCCAGTTGCTCAAGGGCCAGCACGTCGATGGCGACGTTCTCGCACTTGGCTTCAATCGCGGTACCGGCGTTGCCCGGCGCGACGAAAACCTTCTGCACGCGCGGATCCTGAGCCACTTTCCAGGCCAGGGCGTGTTCACGGCCACCGCTGCCAATGATCAAAACATTCATTTCAAAAACCTCGGATGACGCTAATTCTGTGATGCACCGCAGAGATGCTTTTCTGTAGGAGCGGGCTTGCTCGCGAAAGCGGTGTGTCAGTCGAAACAGTTGTCGCTGACAGATTGCATTCGCGAGCAAGCCCGCTCCCACATTTGGATCGTGTTTATCAGTGACGGAAGTGGCGCATGCCGGTGAACACCATCGCGATGCCCGCTTCATCAGCAGCGGCAATCACTTCAGCATCACGCATCGAGCCGCCTGGCTGGATCACCGCAGTGATGCCGACCTTGGCTGCGTTGTCGATGCCGTCGCGGAACGGGAAGAACGCGTCCGAAGCCATCACCGCGCCCTGTACCTGCAGACCGGCGTGTTCAGCCTTGATCGCGGCGATACGTGCGGAGTTTACGCGGCTCATCTGGCCGGCGCCGACACCGATGGTCTGACGGTTCTTGGCGTAGACGATGGCGTTGGATTTGACGAACTTGGCCACTTTCCAGGCAAAGATCAGGTCGTGGATTTCCTGTTCGGTCGGTGCACGCTGAGTCACCACTTTCAGGTCGTCGGCGCCGATCATGCCGATGTCGCGGCTCTGCACCAGCAGGCCACCGTTGACGCGCTTGTAGTCCCAGGCCGGAACGCGATCCGCCGACCACTCGCCGCAGGCCAGCAGGCGCACGTTGGCTTTGGCTGCCACAACAGCGCGAGCTTCTGCGCTGACGCTTGGGGCAATGATCACTTCCACGAACTGACGCTCGACGATCGCCTTGGCGGTCTCGGCATCCAGTTCACGGTTGAAGGCGATGATGCCGCCGAAGGCCGACTCGGTGTCGGTGGCGTAGGCCAGTTCGTAGGCCTGGCGGATGCCGCCCTCGGCGTCCGGGCTCACGGCCACGCCGCACGGGTTGGCGTGCTTGACGATCACGCAGGCTGGCTTGACGAAGCTCTTCACGCATTCCAGCGCGGCGTCGGTGTCAGCCACGTTGTTGTACGACAGCTCTTTGCCTTGCAGTTGGGTCGCGGTGGCGATGCCGACTTCAGCAGGCTTGGCTTCCACGTAGAACGCCGCGCTCTGGTGCGGGTTCTCGCCGTAGCGCATTTCCTGAGCCTTGATGAACTGGCTGTTGAAGGTGCGCGGGAATTCGCTGCGGCCTTCGGTGCTCAGCACGTCGGCAGCCTGATTCACGGTACCCATGTAGTTGGCGATCATGCCGTCGTAGGCGGCGGTGTGTTCGAAGGCCTTGAGCATCAGGTCGAAACGCTGAGCGTAGGTCAGGCCGCCGGCCTTGAGGTTTTGCAGAACGTTGGCGTAATCGCTGGCATTCACCACGATCGCCACGTCTTTATGGTTTTTCGCTGCCGAACGGACCATGGTCGGGCCGCCGATGTCGATGTTCTCGATAGCGGTCGGCAGGTCGCAGCCTGGCTTGTTGATGGTGGCTTCGAACGGGTACAGGTTGACTGCAACCAGGTCGATCGGCTTGATGCCGTGCTCGTTCATGATCGCGTCGTCGATACCGCGACGACCGAGGATCCCGCCGTGGATTTTCGGGTGCAGGGTTTTCACCCGACCGTCCATCATTTCCGCGAAACCGGTGTAATCCGCGACTTCCACTGCGGCAACACCGTTGTCGCGCAGCAGCTTGAACGTTCCGCCGGTGGAGAGGATCTCGACGCCGAGGGCTTCAAGCTCCTTGGCGAATTCGAGGATCCCGGTCTTGTCGGAAACGCTGATCAAGGCGCGGCGGATCGGCAGGCGGGTAGTCTGGTCGGTCATCTCAATTTCCATCAAAAGCAAAGGAAGTCAGCAAAAAAGGCGACCGGTTTTACGCGGGCGCCTTTCTGGTTTGATTGAATGCTTACAGCAGATCGTACTGCTTGAGTTTCTTGCGCAGTGTGCCGCGGTTGAGTCCCAGCAGCTCACTGGCCTTGGTCTGGTTGCCCTTGACGTAGTTCATCACGCTTTCGAGCAGGGGAGCCTCGACTTCGGAGAGCACCAGGTTGTACACATCCGTGACGGACGCGCCCTCAAGGTGGGCGAAATAATTGTGCAGCGCCTTCTCGACACTCCCGCGAAGGGTCTGACCTTCTTCGCTCGGGGTATTGAGGTGCTGTTTCAAATTCACGTTGTCGCTCACGGGTGCTGTTCCACTCACTAAAGTCTCGGTCATCATCGTCATGCGGCCACCCCTTCTTCGTCCCCTGTCAGGCTCTTGTAACGTTCGGCGAAAAACTCCCGGACGTTGGCGCATTGTGTTTCCGTACCATCCAAACGATTGAAGTGGGCGCGAAACTCCCTGGCGCCCGGCAAGGTTGCGAGATACCAGCCCACATGCTTGCGGGCAATACGGACACCCATCACATCCCCATAGAAGGCGTGAAGTGCGGCCAGATGCTCCAGCAGGATGCGTTCCACTTCGCTCAGCTCCGGCGCCGGCAATTTCTCGCCGGTACGCAGGAAGTGTTCGATCTCGCGAAAAATCCATGGCCGCCCCTGGGCAGCCCGGCCTATCAGCAGGCCATCGGCACCGGTCGCGTCAAGCACGTAGCGGGCCTTTTCCGGCGAATCGATATCGCCATTGGCAAACACCGGCATCGACACCGCCTGCTTGATCGCGGCAATCGTGTCGTACTCGGCTTCGCCGGTGTACAGATCGGCGCGAGTGCGGCCATGCACTGCCAGCGCGGTGATCCCGGCCTGCTCGGCGATCTTCGCCACGGTCAGGCCGTTCTTGTTGTCGCGATCCCATCCGGTGCGGATCTTCAGGGTCACCGGCACATCCACTGCAGCGACCACGGCCTGCAGGATCTCGGTAACCAGTGCTTCGTCTTTCAATAGCGCGGAGCCGGCGGCCTTGTTGCAGACCTTCTTTGCCGGGCAACCCATGTTGATATCAATAATCTGCGCGCCCAGTTCGACGTTGGCCCGTGCCGCATCCGCCAGCATCTGCGCATCGCCACCGGCAATCTGCACCGAGCGTGGCTCGGGATCGCCTTCGTGGATCATGCGCATGCGCGACTTGCGGGTGTTCCACAGGCTCATGTCACTGGTGACCATTTCCGAGACTACAAGCCCTGCGCCCAGACGCTTGCACAGCTGACGAAAGGGCTGGTCGGTGACGCCCGCCATCGGGGCGAGAATCAAACCGTTCTGCAATGTATATGGGCCGATGCGTACCGCCGACATAGGACTTCCCTGAAGTGGGGCCGGATCATGAGAGTTCGAAAAAGGGTTGGCATGATACCCGCTCTCGATGACTGGATAAAGGCTGAATTGAACAAAATCTGAACAGTTATTCTGTTATTGCCAGCGGTTTGGTTGCCGCGGACGAAGTCAGAAAACTGCCGTCAAACCTGAAGCGATGAAGCGATTCACTCGGGCGAGTGGAAACTCAGGCTGTAATTCACCGCTTTGGGGCCTGGATCGAGAATATCCAGCGCGATGTGGATCGGCGTTTGCGGCGGCATTTCCGCCATGCCCTCAAGGTCGCCGTTGAGGTATTCGCCGGGTTTGAAGCGACGACTGGCGATCAGATGACCGTTGAGGTCGGCGAAACGCAGTTCCAGCAGCGGAAACGGCTGGGAGAACGTCGCGCGGTTGTAGATGATCGCATCCACCACCAGCGCCCCGCTGAATTCCGGATGGCTGCGCACCACCAGATTGCTGCTTTTGATTTTGCCGATGTCGACCTTGGACGGCACCGAGCAGCCGATCTGCGGACAGAACTGCTGGAACCATGGGCGGTACTGATCCTGCCGCGCCAGTTCGTCAAAATGATAGGCGATGTACTGACCTGCCAGACCGGCGGCGGCCAACAGCACCAGCAAGCCCCAGAGCAGGCGTCGGCCCCAGGGCGAACGGCGTTTCTGCCAGTCCAGTTGCAGCGGGTCGTCGGTCAGGTCCTGCAGCACTTCAGCGCGCACGCCGGGTTCGGCACGTTGACGTTTTTTGCGCAGCGGTGCGACCGATGGCAAGTCGTCATCGTCCGGTTCGACGTTGGCCGACAGGCGTTCGCGGCGGGCATTCGGGTCGATCGGGTCGTGCAGGCGCAGTTGCGGGATCGGCGGCTCGTCGTCCAGATCCACCGGCTCCAGCGACAACGAAGGCTCGGTGCGCGTGGTTTTCAGTGGTTCGGCTTCGACGATCTCAGGCTCGACTGCAGCTTCGGGCTCGGGCAGACGCTCATCGTCGCGTGCGCTGAACAGGCTGTCGCGCCACTCCGTTTCATCGCTTTCGTGGCTGTCGCGGCGGGCGCTCAGGGACTCTTCGCGCTGACGACCGAATTCGGTGGTCGGCTGGATTTCCCGTTGTTCGAGCCGGGCGAGTTCTTCGTCCAGATCGAGGCTGTCCAGGTCCAGTTCGTTGGCGCTCCATTGCTTCTGGCTGATGGCGCGCGGCGCGGGTGGTTCGTCGTTGACGGGCGCTTCGACCACCGGCGGCGGCTCGCTGACCACCGGCTGAGACGGTACTGGCTCGACCATGGCCGGCGCCACCGGGGTGACCGCGTCCTTGCCGGCGTGTTGTTCCAGCAGCTGTTTGGCGGCATTGAACACTTGCAGGCAGGCGCCACAGCGAACCACCCCGCGGGCCACGCTCAATTGAGCATGGCTGACGCGGAAGCTGGTTTGGCAATGCGGGCACTGGGTGACGAAGCTGTCAGTCATGCGGCGATCCGGATTATGCAGTCGGTCATTCTAGCGCCGGCGGCCGGTGATACGCACCCAGCCATCGCGATTGGCGATTGGGTCAAGATCGAAGTCCTGCGCATAGGCTGCAGCGACTTCTTCACCTTGTTCGGCGAGGATGCCCGACAGCGCCAGACGACCGCCGGTTTTCACCAGGCCGGACAGCTGCGGCGCCAGGGAAACCAGCGGGCCGGCCAGAATATTGGCGACCAGCACGTCGGCTTTGACCTGCGGCAGATCTTCCGGCAGGTACAGCGGGAACAGCTCATCGGCGATGTTGTTGCGCCCGGCGTTGTCGCGCGAGGCTTCCAGCGCCTGCACGTCGATGTCGGTGCCGACGGCTTCTTTCGCGCCGAGCAGCAGGGCGGCAATCGCCAGAATCCCCGAGCCGCAGCCGAAGTCCAGCACGTTGCAGTCCTTCAGGTCCTGGCCGTCGAGCCATTCCAGGCACAGTGCGGTGGTCGGGTGGGTGCCGGTACCGAACGCCAGGCCCGGGTCCAGCAGCAGGTTGACCGCGTCAGGTTCGGGCGCGGCGTGCCAGCTCGGCACGATCCACAGGCGCTGACCGAAACGCATTGGCTGGAAACCGTCCATCCAGCTGCGTTCCCAGTCCTGGTCTTCGATGACTTCGCTGTGATGCTCGGGCAGCGGACTGCCGGTCAGCAGTTCCAGATGCGCGAGCACCGGCGCAGGCTCGGTGCCGCCCTCGAACAGGGCTAGCAGGTGCGTGTGCGCCCACAGTGGGGTGGTGTTGAGTTCCGGCTCGAAGATCGGCTGATCTTCGGCGTCCATGAAGGTCACCGAAACGGCGCCGACTTCAAGGAAAGCGTCTTCGTAGGTTTCGGCTTGTTCCGGGCTGATGGCGAGACGTACTTGCAGCCAAGGCATGGCGGGCACCTTTGAAAAAATATGATTGCAGCCTAGCGGCCAGCGAGAAGCGCGCAAGTTTACGCGAGCGCGCAGGTTTTGTGGGAGCTGCATTTGACCCTGTGGGAGCGGGCTTGCTCGCGAAAGCGCTGTGCCAGACACAATAAAGGTATCTGATACACCGCATTCGCGGGCAAGCCCGCCCCCACAGGGTTTTATGAAACCTGCAGAAACAACAAAGCCGCCCGAAGGCGGCCTTGTCAGGTGCGGGCTGAAGCTTAGTGCTTCTCGCCAGCCAGCTTGTGCTCGAGGTAGTGAATGTTCACGCCCCCTTTGCAGAAGCCTTCGTCGCGGGTCAGATCACGGTGCAGCGGGATGTTGGTCTTGATCCCGTCCACCACGATTTCGTCCAGGGCATTGCGCATGCGGGCCATGGCTTCGTCGCGGGTGGCGCCGTAAGTGATCAGCTTGCCGATCAGCGAGTCGTAGTTCGGCGGAACCGCATAACCGCTGTACAGGTGCGAATCGACGCGAACGCCGTTGCCGCCTGGGGCGTGGAAATGCTTGACCGTGCCCGGGCTCGGCATGAAGGTTTTCGGGTCTTCAGCGTTGATCCGGCACTCCAGCGAGTGACCGCGGATAACCACGTCATCCTGAGTGAACGACAGCTTGTTGCCAGCGGCGATGCTGAGCATCTCCTTGACGATGTCGATACCGGTGACCATTTCCGAAACCGGGTGCTCCACCTGAACACGGGTGTTCATTTCGATGAAGTAGAAACGACCGTTCTCGTACAGGAACTCGAACGTGCCGGCGCCACGGTAACCGATGTCGATGCACGCCTTGACGCAGCGAGCCAGAACTTCCTGGCGCGCCTGCTCGTCGATGCCCGGTGCCGGCGCTTCTTCGAGAACCTTCTGGTGACGACGTTGCAGCGAGCAATCGCGGTCGCCCAGATGGATGGCGTGACCCTGGCCGTCGGACAGCACCTGAACTTCGACGTGACGCGGGTTGGTCAGGAATTTTTCCAGATAGACCATCGGGTTGCCGAACGCCGCGCCAGCTTCGGAGCGGGTCAGTTTCGCCGAGGCGATCAGGTCTTCTTCCTTGTGCACCACGCGCATGCCGCGACCACCACCGCCGCCAGCGGCCTTGATGATCACCGGGTAGCCGACTTCACGACCGATGCGCAGCGCCGTTTCTTCGTCTTCCGGCAGTGGGCCGTCGGAACCTGGAACGGTTGGCACGCCGGCTTCGATCATCGCGTGCTTGGCCGATACCTTGTCGCCCATCAGGCGAATGGTGTCGGCTTTCGGGCCGATGAAGGCGAAGCCGGAGTTCTCGACCTGCTCGGCGAAATCGGCGTTTTCCGCGAGGAAACCGTAGCCCGGGTGAATGGCGGTAGCGCCAGTCACTTCAGCGGCAGCGATGATGGCCGGGATGTGCAGGTAGGACTGAGCGGCAGAAGCCGGGCCGATGCAGACGGATTCGTCTGCCAGACCCAGGTGCATCAGCTCTTTGTCGGCCTTGGAGTAAACGGCGACGGTCTTGATGCCCATCTCTTTGCAGGCACGCAGAATCCGCAGGGCGATCTCACCGCGGTTAGCGATCAGAACTTTTTCCAACTTCGCAGTCATCAAAGGCTCTCCGCAGTTCAAACGATGGTGAACAGCGGTTGGTCGTACTCAACCGGCTGGCCGTCTTCGACGAGGATGGATTCGATCACACCGCTGGTTTCAGCTTCGATGTGGTTCATCATCTTCATGGCTTCGACGATGCACAGGGTGTCGCCTTTCTTCACGGTCTGGCCGACTTCAACGAAGGCTGGCGAGGTTGGCGAAGATTTACGGTAGAAGGTGCCTACCATTGGCGAGCGGGCCACGGTGCCGTTCAGTGCTGGAGCAGCAGCGGCAGCCGGAGCGGCAGCAGCCACTGGAGCGGCAGCGGCGGCAGGTGCGGCGGCCGGAGCCTGCATCGGCGCCGGAGCGTAGTACTGCTGAGCCGGGGTCTTGCTGTGACGGCTGATACGTACGGACTCTTCGCCTTCCTTGATCTCGAGCTCGTCGATGCCGGACTCTTCCAGCAATTCGATCAGTTTCTTAACTTTACGGATATCCATGAATCATCAACTCCCAAGGGTCGGTCAGGGGCGTTTAACGCTTGTGGTTCAAGCTGTTGCCTGTGTTTCAAGCTGCTCTAGTGCGGCCTCCAGGGCCAGTCGGTAACCGCTGGCGCCAAGGCCGCAGATCACTCCCACCGCTACATCGGAGAAGTAAGAGTGATGGCGGAAAGGTTCGCGCTTGTGCACGTTGGACAAATGCACTTCGATGAATGGGATGCTCACTCCCAGCAGCGCGTCACGTAATGCGACGCTTGTGTGCGTAAAAGCTGCTGGATTGATCAGAATGAAATCGACACCTTCGCCGCGAGCGGCATGGATGCGGTCGATCAATTCGTACTCGGCGTTGCTTTGCAGGTGCAGCAGATGATGGCCGGCTTCACGGGCGCGGCGCTCCAGATCCTGATTGATCTGCGCCAGGGTCGTTGAACCGTAGGTGCCGGGTTCGCGGGTGCCGAGCAGGTTCAGGTTGGGGCCGTGCAGCACCAGTAGCGTTGCCATCTGCGTGTTCCTTGTTATGAATGAGCAGTCGTCAGAACCCGGCGACTATGCCGCAAAGACTTTGTGACTGTCCAGTTCTCTGCAATAGCCAGCACGATGACCGATGTTTACGCGAAATTTGTGACTGAGTAATTTGATCCGGTCATTTGTGGTGACAGCAATACCGCCTTCGCGAGCAAGCCCGCTCCCACAGGGGTACGCATTCCAATGTGGGAGCGGGCTTGCTCGCGAAGGCTATTTGTCAGACGCGGAAGGCTTGCACGGCGGTATGCAGTTGTCCGCCCAATACCAGCAGGTTCTCGCCCTGTTCGCGACCTTCGCCGATGCGCAGCAGGTTATCCCCGCCCAATTGATGAATCCGCTCGCTGTGGTCACGGATCTCGCTGACCGCACCGCTTTGCTGGGCGGTGATATCGGCGATGCGGATCGCCGTGTCGGAAATGGTCTGGATCGCACCGACGATTTTATCCAGCGCGCCGTCCGCCGCCTGCGCCTGATTGGCCGTGGCTTCGGCGTGTTCGACCTGCGCGCGCATGCCTTCGACCGATTGTCGGGCGGCGGTTTGCAGGCCGGCGATCAGCGTCTGGATTTCCGCCGTTGCGCCGGCCGTGCGTTGCGCCAGTGAGCGCACCTCTTCGGCCACCACCGCAAAACCACGACCCATTTCCCCGGCCCGCGCCGCTTCGATCGCTGCGTTCAGGGCCAGCAGGTTGGTCTGGTCGGCAATCGAACGGATCACCGTCAGCACGCCACCAATGGTCGCCGACTCTTCGGCCAGGTGCTCGATCATCTGC
The DNA here is from genome assembly GCF_057799175.1 of Pseudomonas sp. 14P5.3.2. Classification (NCBI taxonomy): domain Bacteria; kingdom Pseudomonadati; phylum Pseudomonadota; class Gammaproteobacteria; order Pseudomonadales; family Pseudomonadaceae; genus Pseudomonas; species Pseudomonas sp. 14P5.3.2. The sequence continues at coordinate 43,846 of NZ_JBYOKU010000019.1, forward strand.
GCGTTGCCTTGCACCTCGCCGACCAGTGCGTGCAGCCCGGTGAGGCTCTGGCCGATCACGGTCTGTCCATGTTCGACCGCCAGCCCTGCATGGCGGCTGGCGTCCGCGGCCTGGCGCGCATCACCGGCCACTTGCTGGATGGTCGCCTCCAGTTCGCCGAGGGAGTCGCGGATCAACGCGGTATCGCCGGCCTGATGTTCGGCGCCGCTGTGCAGCTCGTTGCTCAGTTCGGCGAGGGTACGGCTGCTGCCGGCGACTTGTTCGGCATTGCCGCGAATCGTGCCGACCAGATCCACCAGATAGGCGCGCAAGCGATTGAGCGACGCTTCGATGTCGTGCAGCTCGCGGTTGGTCTTGCCCAAATGAATGTCGTTGCTGAAGTCGCCCTCGGCCCAGGTCGACAGTGCCGGGGCGAGGTTGGTCAGGGTGCGGGCGAGGCGCCGCTGCAGGGTGTCGATCAGCAGGGCGATCAACAGAATCAGGCCGATCATCACGCCTTGCATCAGGCGCACTTCGCCCTGGATCTGCCCGTGCTGCGCGCGCACCACCGGTTCGAGGCCGGCGATGGCCTGTTGCACGGCGGCGATCTTCAGGTGGGTGGCGGTGCTCAGGTCGGTGCGTTTCTGGATCTGCTCGCGGGTGCGTTCCAGCTCCGCCGGATAGCGTCCGAGCAGGCTGTTGAGTTCACGCTTGAGGCTGACACCAGCGTCTTCGGCGGCGGCTTTTTCGTTGCTTTCGATGCCCATCATGGCGGCAAAGTCATCGCTGCCGGATTCGTTCTTGGCGACCACGCCGAGCAGGGGCAGGGCATCGATCACCTGCGCCTGGGCGCGGATGTTGCTGACCTCGCGCTCGACGTCGGCGGCCAGTTCACTGCGGCCGCTGCTGACCAGTTTGTCGCGAGCCAGCGACAGCTTGCCCAGATGCTGCGAGGCGGTGAGCAGGGGTGTCAGGTACGTCGCGTTGCCATTGGCGTAGGTGCTGAGCTGATCGAGGCTGGCGCTCAGTTCGCGTTCGGCCTGCAACAGCAGTGCCTGCGGATCACCGGCCAGTTTGCCGGCTGCGAGCAGGTCGGTTTTGCTGAATTCTTCGAGGCTCGACAGGCTTGGGCGCAGGGTCTCGGCCAGTGCCGGTGGCAGTTCGCCGAGTTCCTTCTGCAAGCCGTCGATGGCCTGGCTGGCGCTGCTCAGGCGCAGGGCGTCGCCGCTGGCGAGGTAATCCTCGACATTGCGCGCCACATCATTCTGAAATTGCTGCGACAGGCCCAGGTAGCGCTCCATCAACAGGTACGGACGCTCCAGGGCTTTTTGCGACCACCACAGCGTCGCGCCGAGGGCCACGCAGACGGCGACCAGCAGCAGAGTGTTGAGATTGGTGAGCAACTTCAGGCGCATGACGGCTACCAACGGCAGAAATGGTAAGCGCCTGAATTTATTGCGGTTCTGTTACAGGGTTATGACCGAATCGGTGGATTACGATGAAAAAGTGGCACTTTGCTTTGATCCGTACGCGGTCTGTACCCGATTGCGTCCGGCACCTTTGGCGCGGTACAGCGCCTCGTCGGCCTGGCTGGCCATCATCAGGCTGTCGGAGTCCTCTTGCATTTCCACCACGCCGGCGCTGAAGGTGCACCACAAATCCTGCGGTTGCGCCGGGTAGTGGATTTCGGCGAAGCGCTGGCGGATCTCGTCGAGCACTTTGTGCGCCGCTTCTATGTCGGTGTCGGGCATGACGATGGCGAACTCTTCGCCGCCGTAACGACCGATAAAGTCGGTCTTGCGCAGCCGTTGCTTGAGGAACAGCGCCAGGCTCTTGATCACCCGGTCGCCCATCGGGTGGCCGTGGCTGTCATTGACTCGCTTGAAGTGGTCGATGTCGAGCATGGCAAAGCTCAGTGGCTTGTTCTCGCGGCGCGCGCGGAACGAGCAGTCTTCGAGTAATTGCAGGATGTGCGTGTGGTTGTACAGGCCGGTGAGGCTGTCCCGGACCATTCGCGCCTTGAGGTTGCGCGCACGGGCAGCGCGGTTGCGCACGGTGGTAATCAGGTGCCGCGGCTTGATCGGTTTGGTCAGGAAGTCGTCGCCGCCCTCGCTCATCGCGTCGAGCTGTTTATCCAGATCGTCCTCGGCGGACAAGTAGATGATCGGCACGCTGACGTAGCGGTCGTTGTGGCGAATGACCTTGGCCAGTTCGGTGCCGGTGCAGGCCGGCATGTACATGTCGAGGATGATCAGGTCCGGCTGGAAATCCGCCAGTTCGGCCATCGCCTGGATCGGTTCGATCAGCGTGCGAGTGACGATCCCGGCGCTGTTGAGCAGGCGCTCGGTGTGCAAGGCCTGGGCGCGGGAGTCGTCGATGATCAGCACTTTATAAGGTTCGTACTGGGCGACGCAGGTCAGGACTTCGATCTTCTCCAGCAGACTCGAGGCTTCGAGAGTACCGGTGAGGAACTCCTGGCCACCGGCACGCACGGCGGCGAGGCGGGTCGGGGTGTCGGTTTCGTGCAGGCTGAAAAACAGCAGCGGCAGCGGTTCTTCCAGACCGACCTGGGCTTCGGCGGCCAGTTGCAGGCCGACGCCGGGCCCGCTGAAGTCAACGTCCATGACGATCGCAGCCGGCAAGCGCTCGACCATCGAGGAGCGAAACGCCGCGACACTGTCCAGCGCCTGCGCGGTGAGGCCGAAAAATTCCAGCTGCTTGGCCAGCCGCTCGGCGCGGTCGTAATCCTGCAACATCACGTAGATCGGTTTGCGCAACGGCGGCAGGAAGGTCTGGTCGAGTTGATCGCCATGGCGCAGACCGGTGCGCGACAGGCGCTGCATCAAGCGATTGAGATCGGTGATCAGGCCACTGCTCAGGCGGCCGCGATTGGCGTCCACCGCTTCCAGCGACTGGCCGATATGACGCGCGAGTTGCGTGTGCTCAGGCTGCTCGAAACGCTCGGCAAAACGCAGCAGGCGCAGATTGGCCTCGCTCAGTTCGGCGAGGTCGGCAGTGGACCACTCACTGCGTTGCAGGCGCTGCCATATCTCAAGAATCTGACGTGCCTGATGAATTACCCGCTGGGCAAAGTGGTGCTTGAGGCGCTCACGGCTGGGGTCTTCTGGCTCGGTCATATCCTGACTACTAGTTAGGGTGCATGCTGAGATCGACTGGTGGCTCTATGCTAGCACCTCTTTTCCCTTACATCAGTGTCGTGCGTCAATAATCTGCGATGCGACACAATTCAGTTTCTGACTGGCGGGTTTCAAAACGGACCTGCTCGTCGGGCAAGTCCCCGAATGCCGGGGGTATGAGGTGGCCGGCGGGATCATTCACATGACTTTTCGCTGCGGCTGACATAAAGCTCTTGAATGGTTTTTGCGTGCTTGAAAAACCGTTCGGCGAAGGATTTTTGCCGGTGCGGTATCAGGTATTCCCCTAGACTCTGACGGATGCTTCGTCCGCGCCGCGGATTTGCTGCTTATCTTTACGGGCGGGTGCCGGCCTTGGCACGTTGTTGTATGGTTGTGGTCGAACCGTTGAACCCAAGTGATTGAAAGGATATCGCCATGCTGGACTGGAAGAACCGCGCGGGCAGCGCGCCTGAACGTGCCGCCGAGCCCAAGTCGGCCACCCGCAGCTATTTCGGCGGCCTGTTGTTCAGCCGTGCGCTGGCCACACTGGTCGGCATTTACCTGTTGGTGACCATCGCCCTGGGCATTTACTGGAGCGAGGAGCCGGCGCTGTTCCCGGTGGCGCAGAACGCTCAGATTGCGGCCGAAAAAGAAGGCAAGCAGATGGTCGTCGGCTACACCACGGTCGAAACCCTGAAAACCGTTGCCGGTACTTTGCTGAACAAGCCGGGCGGTTACATCGCCAATGACCGTTTCCCGCCGGGCCTGTGGATGGACAACATGCCGAGCTGGGAATACGGCGTGCTGGTGCAGGTACGTGACTTGACCCGTGCCCTGCGCAAGGACTTCGCCCGCTCGCAATCGCAGTCGGCCGAAGACGCCGATCTGGCCAAGGCCGAGCCGCGTTTCAACTTCGACAACAAGAGCTGGATCCTGCCGTCGAGCGAGTCGGAATATCAGGAAGGCATCAATTCCCTGAGCCGCTATCAGGCGCGCCTGTCCGATCCTTCGCAGAAAAACGCGCTGTTCTATGCTCGCGCCGACAACCTGAACAACTGGCTGGGCGATGTCGGTACACGTCTCGGTTCGTTGTCGCAACGACTGTCGGCCAGTGTCGGTCGGGTCAAGCTCAACACTGCGCTGAAGACTGAAGTCGTGGCGCCGGGGCAGGTGCCACAGGTCGATGAGGAAGTTGTGGAAACTCCCTGGATGCAGATCGACAACGTGTTCTACGAAGCTCGCGGTCAGGCCTGGGCCCTGTCGCACCTGTTGCGCGCCATCGAGGTGGACTTCGCCGATGTGCTGGCCAAGAAGAACGCCACGGTCAGCGTGCGTCAGATCATTCGTGAACTGGAGGCCTCGCAGCAGACAGTCTGGAGTCCGATGATCCTCAATGGCAGCGGTTTCGGGATTCTGGCCAACCACTCGCTGGTGATGGCCAACTACATTTCCCGGGCCAACGCAGCAGTGATCGATTTGCGTCAACTGCTCAATCAGGGCTGAGTCATGGTCGAGAGCGCCAAAGAGGCGGCCCACCGCGCCGCCTCCGATGCCGAACAGATCGCCTGGGTCGACGAGCAGGACAACCTGCTCGGCGCCTTGGTGCGGGCCGATTTGCGTGAACGCGGGCTGATCGGTCGCGGCACCTACATCATGCTGTTCAATAGTGCTGGTGAGCTTTGCGTGCATCGGCGCACCTTGAGCAAGGCGATCTATCCCGGTTACTGGGATGTTGCGGCCGGCGGTATGGTGCAGGCCGATGAAACCTACGCCGAATCCGCAGCCCGGGAGCTGGAAGAGGAGTTGGGTGTGAGCGGGGTGGAATTGACCGCCCACGATCATTTCTTCTTCGAAGACACCGGCAACCGTCTGTGGTGTTCGGCATTTTCCGCGGTGTGGGACGGCCCGCTGAAACTGCAGCCTGAAGAAGTGCTGGAAGCACGCTTTATTCCGGTCGAACAGGTGATGCGCGAAATCGAGCAAAAGCCTTACTGTCCGGACTCTCTGGCCGCGTTGAAGCGCTATCTGAAGGCTCAGCAAAGCGACGTCGCAAAGAACTCATAAATTGGCGCCGATTGGCTCTTAGCAATTGCGCTTTTTGCCGTTACACTGCGCGACCTTTTCAAGCTGCACCGACCTGCTTTTGTTGAAGCGCACGGTGCAGTAGCGCTGCCCCTGCCTGAGTGGGGCTTCGCGGTCGATGACCTTGCCCAAGGTTGCGATCAGTCTTTGTCCTCCCAAGAGGATTGCCGGTGGCCAAAAAAGCCGCATCCTTCGCCGCCCTTGGTGGCCTGGTATTTTCCACCGACGCAGGTCGTCATTGCCCGGAATGCAGTAAGCCGGTGGACGCCTGTATCTGCAAACAAACCGTGATCCCGGCCGGGGACGGCATTGCCCGCGTGCGTCGCGAGAGCAAGGGCCGTGGCGGCAAGACGGTGACCACCATTACCGGCGTGCCATTGGCCGAAGACGCCCTCAAGGAGCTGGCGACAACGTTGAAGAAACGTTGCGGCACCGGTGGGGCGTTGAAGGACGGGATCATCGAAATCCAGGGCGATCATGTCGAGCTACTCTTGGCTGAACTGATCAAGCTCGGTTTCAAGGCGAAGAAGTCCGGCGGCTAGCAGCCTCTGTGAAAACCACCTGCGGCTTGATCCGGCTCTGAAATGCTCAGCGCCGGCGTCGTCTCCATGGTTTTCACAGAGCCTGTTCATACCGGTTTCTAAACTACACGCGGTCAGCGCGGTCTACCGCCGCGCTGACGAATCGTCATTTTCATTCTTTAGACTGCGCCGGCCTGCGATCAGGCGGCGCACTATGACTTCTTTATAGGGGACTTCGATGTCCGTACGACGCACACGTAAAGACGATGGCAGCCAATGGACAGTTGCGGACAGCCGCAGTGTTTACGGGATTCGCCATTGGGGGGCCGGGTATTTCGCGATCAATGACGCCGGTCGCGTCGAAGTTCGTCCGAACGGCCCGAGCAGTTCGCCTATCGACCTGTTCGAACAAGTCGACCAACTGCGCAAGAGCGGCTTGTCCCTGCCGTTGCTGGTACGTTTCCCCGACATCCTGCAAGACCGTGTCCGTCAGCTGACCGGTGCTTTCGACTCGAACATCGAGCGCCTGGAATACCAGAGCAAGTACACCGCGCTCTACCCGATCAAGGTCAACCAGCAAGAAGCGGTGATCGAGAACATCATCGCCACCCAGAACGTTTCCATCGGTCTGGAAGCCGGCTCCAAGCCTGAGCTGCTGGCGGTGCTGGCGCTGGCGCCGAAGGGCGGCACCATCGTCTGCAACGGTTACAAGGATCGCGAGTTCATCCGTCTGGCGCTGATGGGCCAGAAGCTCGGCCACAACGTGTTCATCGTGATCGAGAAAGAATCCGAAGTCGGCCTGGTGATCGAAGAAGCCGCCTCGCTGAAGGTCAAGCCACAGGTCGGTCTGCGCGTGCGCCTGTCGTCGCTGGCGTCCTCGAAGTGGGCGGACACCGGTGGCGAGAAATCCAAATTCGGCCTGTCGGCGGCGCAACTGCTGTCGGTGGTCGAACGCTTCCGCGCTGCCGGCCTCGATCAGGGCATTCGCCTGCTGCACTTCCACATGGGCTCGCAGATCGCCAACCTGGCTGACTATCAGCATGGCTTCAAGGAAGCGATCCGTTACTACGGCGAACTGCGCAACCTTGGCCTGCCGGTCGATCACATCGACGTCGGCGGCGGTCTGGGTGTCGACTACGACGGTACTCACTCACGCAACGCCAGTTCGATCAACTACGACATGGACGATTACGCCGGTGTCGTTGTGGGCATGCTCAAGGAATTCTGCGACGCGCAGAGCCTGCCGCACCCGCACATCTTCTCCGAAAGCGGCCGCTCGCTGACCGCCCACCACGCGATGCTGGTGGTGCAGGTGACCGACGTCGAGAAACACAACGACGAAATCCCGCTGATCGAAAACAAGGAAAACCTGCCGGAAACCGTGCAGTGGCTGGTGGACCTGCTCGGTCCGACCGACATCGAGATGGTCACCGAGACTTACTGGCGCGCCACGCACTACATGAGCGACGTGGCTTCGCAGTACGCTGACGGCAAACTGACCCTGGCGGAAAAAGCCCTGGCCGAGCAGTGCTACTTCGCTGTGTGCCGGCGCCTGCACAACTCGCTGAAGGCGCGTCAGCGTTCGCACCGTCAGGTGCTCGACGAACTCAACGACAAGCTGGCCGACAAGTACATCTGCAATTTCTCGGTGTTCCAGAGCCTGCCGGACACCTGGGCGATCGACCAGGTGCTGCCGATCATCCCGCTGCATCGTCTGGACGAAGAGCCGCTGCGTCGTGCCGTGCTGCAAGACCTGACCTGCGACTCCGACGGCAAGATCAACCAGTACGTCGACGAGCAGAGCATCGAGACCAGCCTGCCAGTGCACGGTCTGAACGAAGGTGAAGACTACCTGCTGGGCGTGTTCCTGGTCGGCGCCTATCAGGAAATTCTCGGCGACATGCACAACCTGTTCGGTGACACCGACTCGGTGAACATCTACCAGAACGCCGATGGCAGCGTGTACCACGCCGGCATCGAGACCCACGACACCATCGAAGACATGCTGCGTTATGTGCACTTGTCGCCGGAAGAACTGATGACCCACTACCGCGACAAGTGCGCCAGTGCCCGTATCAGTGCCAGCGAGCGCACGCAGTTCCTCGATGCCTTGCGTCTGGGTCTGACCCGCTCCTCCTACCTGTCTTCCTGAGTCAGGTCTGTTGCACCGGGTTGTCTGAAATTTTTCCGCAAACTGCGGAAAATTCGGATGACCCGGTGGGACATCTCCCAAATTCCCCGCGAAAAGACTGCATGACATCGCCCGTGAAGTCATCCGGTCTGCTTTTCGCGTAGGTCATTTCCTAAGTTGTACTTCAGCTCTCTACTCGGCCATGGCTCTCGGCGAGAATCCCCGGCCGTCCCTCCTGTAGAGATCCGCCCATGTTCGAATCAGTCAACGAGCCGTCGTTTCGTCTCGATGTAGCGGGGCTGCCCGACCCCTTCGAGGTGCTGGCCTTTACCGGGAGTGAGGGCATCAGCGAACCCTTCGTTTTTGCGATCGATCTGTTGATCGATGATCCGCAACTGGACCTTGCCGGTCTGCTTTTCCGCTCGGCGTTCCTGCAGTTCGGCCCCCTGCACAATGGCTTGAACGGACAATTGCAGAGTCTCGTCCAGCACGAGCACGCTGAGGGTTGCCGCTTGTGTCGGGTGACGCTGGGGCCGAAGCTGAGTTGCCTGGCGCTACGGTTCAGCCAGCGGATTTTCAGCAACCAGTGCGTGCCGCAGATCCTTGCTCAGGTGCTCAAGGAGCACGGGATCATCGGTGGGCAACGACGCTTTGATTTGCACTGCGATTACCCGGTGCGCACTTTTTGTACCCAGTACTGCGAATCGGATCTGCAGTTTGTGCAACGCCTGTGCGCGCAGGCCGGGATTCATTACTACTTCGAGCACCGGCCCGACGGGCACTGTGTGGTTTTCGCCGATGATCCTGCGCGCCTGCCCGTGGCGGGTGTGGCGTCTGTGGACACGGGCGCGAGTGCGGCGACGGTAAGACGCTGGCAGATAGAGATGAATGCGCCGGATGCGGGCGCGCATCCCGCCCGGATCGGCAAAGCTTACGGCCACAGCGATCTGCCGACCTTGCGCAGCGCGCAGTGGCTGGCGCTGACCGAACATCCGTTTACCGAGTGCAACCGCCGCTGGTTGCTGAGCCGGATCGAGCATCGTGCTGACCCCGCCAGCGAGCCGTCATACAGCAATCGGATCGTTGCCGCCGCCCAGGCGCCACTCCCCCCGCTGGCGAGCACTTGTACCCGACCGCGGATGCACAGCCTGCAACGTGCCTGGGTGGTGACGGTCGATGAACCACAACCTGACGACCTGCGACCAGTGGCCGTGCAGTTTGACTGGCTTTACCAGGGCGAAGGCGCTGCCGCCAGCCACTGTTGGCTGCCGCTGGCGGCGGCGTTGAGCGACACGTCGCTGGCATCGTTGCGTGAAGGGGTCGAAGTGGTGGTGAGTTTTCATGAGGGCGATCCGGATCAACCGGTGATCAGTGGTGTGCTGCAGGAACCGGCGGTGATCGAAGACGTCGACGAGTCATTGGCGCTGCCGGACGTGCTGGCGAGTGCGGGTCTGGCGCAATGGCTCCAGTCCGCCGAACCGCTGTTGCTGTTGTGCCTGTTGCCCGGCGGCGGCAGTTACAACCACTGCACGGCGTCGATCTGCAGTTGCCGACTGGTCGCGTCGCTGGATCAGGGCGGCGCCACTTGAGCGGCGTCGGGTTTGCCCAGCAGGCACAGTGGCTGTTGCTCGACGCCACCGACGCGCAGCAGGCGTTGGCGACACTGCGTCAGGGGTTCGCCGGAGTACGTTGCACGCGGCTGCTCGAGGGCACCGAGTTTCAAGCGGTGAGCGAGTACGGGCCGCTGCTGGTCGAGTTGCACGAGAGTCCGGCACTGGCTGCGCTGTGTCACCGCGATCCGCAGACCTGGCGCGGTCTGCTGCTGGCCAGCGATGCTTCGCAGCAGACACTTCTGAACCACTTGCGCCGGATGCTCAGCGTTTCGTTCGGGCTCAACCACCGTGCCTTGCTCGGTTACTACAACCGGCAGACAGCGAGTTACTTCTTCGATGCCTGTGATGCCGCCGACTTGAGTCGCTGGCTCGGGCCGATCCGGCTGATGCGCTGGTTCGGTGGCACCTGGGCCGACCTCGCTATCGGCAGTCAGGGCTGGCAGCAACTGCGCAATCCGCAGTGGGCGGTCGAGCCGTTGGGGATCGACGAAAGCCTTACCCATCGTCAGCGCGAACGTTTGCAAAGTTGCCTGTTGGAACACCACATCTGGCGCTGGTGCCAATCACTCGGAACCGACTACACCCGGATGGCCTCCCATGTGCAGGAGGGGCTGACCCTGGGTTTCAGTGACCGAACCGTGCTGGATGGCTGGTTGTGGCTACGCTTGCAGCATCCCCGAGCGGGATTGCCAGGCGTGCCGGACGGGCTGACCCAGCAGGAACGGCTCGACCATGTGCGGCGACAGTGGCAGAACGATCAATCTTGAGGTGCGACATCCATGACAAATCCTCTGTGGCAGCGGTTCGGCGCAGTCCTCGGCGGGTTTCTGCTGCTGGTGCTGACGGGATGTTCCCCGGTCAAGGTGCTCAATGCGCTGACCCCCGACGACACGTTCCACAAAACCGCCGGGATTGCCTATGGCGATGATCCGCGACAGAAACTCGACGTCTACGTGCCGCGCCAGCCGCTGGAGGACGCGCCGGTGGTGGTGTTCTTCTATGGCGGCAGCTGGAACAGCGGTGAGCGTGGCGATTACGCGTTTGTCGGCGAGGCGCTGGCGTCGCGGGGAATTGTCGCGGTGCTGGCGGATTATCGGCTGTACCCGCAAGTGCGCTATCCGCTGTTTCTTGAAGACTCGGCGCGGGCGGTGGCCTGGACCCGGGCGCATATCCGCGAGTTCGCCGGCAACCCGCAACGCCTGTATCTGATGGGCCACAGCTCCGGCGCCTACAACGCCGCGATGCTGGCGTTGGACCCCGGCCTGCTGGGGGCGGTGGGCATGTCGTCGAAAGACCTCAGCGGCTGGATCGGCCTGGCCGGGCCGTATGACTTTTTGCCGATCAACAATACCGACGTGCGCCCGGTGTTTTTCTGGCCGGACTCACCGCCGCAATCGCAGCCGATCAACCACGTCAGGGCGGGCGAGCCTCCGGCGCTGCTGATTGCTGCGACCAAGGACAATCTGGTCAACCCGACGCGCAACACCGCCGGCCTCGCGAAAAAACTGCGTGAGGTCGGCGTGCCGGTGCAGGATCTGTATTACTCGCGCCCCAATCATGTGACGCTGGTGGCGACCCTGTCGCGGCCGCTGCGGCGGCTGGCGCCGGTACTCGAGCAGGTCGTGGCGTTCGTCAAACACACGCCGACTCAGTGAGTGGCGCCGCTGAACCAGCCGTCGTTGCGCCGCAGCCACAGGGCGAAGGCGCCGAGGGTCAGGCTGCGCAAGACCATGAACAGCAGGAACGTTATCCACAGCCCATGATTGCCCAGCCCTTGCAGCGCCCAGGCGAATGGCAGCAGCAGGGCGATGGTCAGCAGCATGCCGTTGCGCATTTCCCGGGCACGGGTGGCGCCGATGAACAGACCGTCGAGCAGGTAGCTCCAGACCGCAATCAGCGGCAACACCGCCAGATACGGCAGGTAGATGAACGCGGTGTCGCGCACGCTCTGGATGTCGGTCTGCATCTCGATGAACAAGTGCCCACCCAACAGAAACAGCGCGGCGAAACCGAGGCTGGCCAACAGCGACCAGCCGCCGGCCACCACCAGTGAGCGGCGCAGGGCGAGCCGGTCGCGGGCGCCGATGGCGTGGCCGCACAAGGCTTCGACCGCATGGGCCAAGCCGTCCAGCGCATGCGCGGTCAACAGCAGGCCATTGAGCAGCAAGGCATTCGCCGCAACTGTGGCATCGCCCAATCGCGCACCTTGCACGGTGATCAGGAAAAACACCGATTGCAGCGCCAGGCTGCGGATGAAGATGTCCCGGTTGACCACCAGCAGCGGGCGCCAGCTCTGCCACACCTTCAGCGTTGCCCAGGCGATGTGCCCGGGATAGGCGCGCAATGCGCCACGGGTCAGCCAGAGGCCGAGCAGGGCGCCGCTCCACTCGGCGATCACCGAGGCCCGGGCCGAGCCGACCACCCCCCATTCCAGACCTATCACGAACCACAGGTTGAGAGCGATGTTGATCAGGTTGGTGGTCAGCAGAATCGCCAGTGGCGCCCGTGCATTCTGGGTGCCGAGAAACCAGCCGACCAGGGCGTAACTGGCCAGCGCTGCCGGCAAGCCGAATAGCCGGGTGTGGAAGAACTCGCGGGTCAGTTGATCGAGTTCTGCCGATGGCTGCATGAAATGCAGGGCCACACCGCTCAACGGCACGCCGAGAATGCCAAGCACGATTGCCAGTCCCAGCGCCAGCAGCAAACCCTGCAACAGAATCTGCCGTAACGCCGCGCCATCGCTGCGCCCGGCGGCCTGAGCGGCAAACCCGGTGGTGCCCATGCGCAGAAAACCCATGGCCCAGGCAAGAAAGGTGTAGAGGCTGGCACCGACTGCCACCGCGCCCAACTGATGGGCGTGGGGCAGGTGGCCGATGACGGTGCTGTCGACCAGCGCCACCAGCGGTACGGAAATATTCGAAAGAATCATCGGCGCAGCGAGCGCCCAGACCTTGCGGTGAGTCGGGCGGTCGCGCCAGTCGGCGATCAGGTTGGACATGGAGGCTCCTTGGGGGAGCGAGGATTGTAGCGATTCATGCGACCTATTGTGGGAGCGGGCTTGCTCGCGAAGGCAGTGTGTCAGTCAAAACAGCTTTTACTGATCTGACGCTTTCGCGAGCAAGCCCGCTCCCACAGGGGAAGAGAGGTGTCAGTGGATGATCCAGCTCAACAACCACAACCCCAGCAGCAACCAGATGATCCCGGCAATGATCGACGCATTCATGAACGCGCGAATCGCCGACCACAGCAGCATCAAGCCGACAATCAGCGCGAGGATGCTGATGATCGAGGTGTCCATGCCCAGCGTCTTGGCCAGACCGTCGACAAAGTTGCCCCCGGCATGGCTCAGCACATTGAACAGGCCACTGAGGCCATCAACGATAAAGCGGATGACCGAACCGAGCGCCTGGCCGAGCCATTCGAAAAAGCTTTCTACCTGCATGTGTGCATCCTGATGAAAGAGCTGAGCCTTGGGCCACAACGCAGGTGGCCGAGTTCCCTGCAACTATAGAGGGTTTGCCTCAATCCTGTGTGGGAGCGACGCGTGCCCCTTGCCTTCGTTTGGCATCCCCCCGAAGCTATACGCCTTCAGGAGAACCCGATGAACCTTGTTGAACTGACCGAACGCCTGCACGCCATTCGCGACCGCAATGACTGGCGGCAATTTCACAGCCCGAAAAACCTCGCCATGGCTGCCAGTGTGGAAATGTCCGAGCTGGTGGAGATCTTCCAGTGGCTGACTGAAGACCAGTCGCGCCAGTTGCCAGCGGACAAACTGGCGCATGCCGGGCAGGAAGTCGGCGACATCGTCTTGTATCTGTTGCTGCTGTGCAGCGAGTTGGGGCTGGACATGAATGAAGTGGTGCGCAGCAAGCTCGCCGACAGCGAACGGCGGTTCAGCTGATGAGCGACCGGCATTTCGATCAGTTGGCGACCCGTTTCGCCGAAAAAATCTATGGCGGTGCCAAAGGCGCGATTCGCCTCGCAGTATTGCAGGCCGATCTTGCCGAAGCGTTGCCGGATCGACCGTTGCGCGTGCTGGACATCGGCGGCGGTCTGGGCCACATGTCGCTGTGGCTGGCCGAGCGCGGCCATGAAGTGACCTTCACCGAGCCGGCTGAGCCGATGCTTGAGGGCGCCCGTCAGCGCTTCGCCGAAGCCGGGCAGAGCGCAACGTTCATTCAGGCGCCGTGGCAGGAGCTGCTCGGTCAGCTCACCGAGCCCTACGATCTGGTGATCTGCCACGCGGTGCTCGAATGGCTGGCCGAACCGCATGCGATCCTGCCGGTGCTGCATCAACTGACCAAACCCGGTGGCTGGTTGTCGCTGGCGTTCTATAACCGCGATGCGCTGATCTACCGCAACCTGCTCAAAGGCCATTTCAAGAAAATGCGCAAGAACACCCTGGCCGGGGAAAAGCAGAGTCTGACCCCGCAACAGCCGCTCGATCCACGAGAATTGGCAACGCAACTCGAAGGGTTGTGGCAGGTCGAAAGCCAGAGCGGGATCCGGGTTTTCCATGACTACATGCCGGTGGAATTCCAGGCTCGCGCCGAACTGGTGGATTTGCTGGAGATGGAGCTCGCTCACCGTCGCCACCCAAGCTTCGCCGGGCTTGGGCGTTATTTGCACTGGATCTGCCGGCCGATCTGATCGGAGCACCACATGAAAGCTCAATCCGGGTTATTGCTGATCTGTCTGGGGTTGGCTGCCTGCCAGGGCAGCAACCCGTATGTAGCGCAATCACGGCCCTTGCCACCGGCGCCGCCTCAAGCCGCCAACACCTTTGATCGCAGCGCCTATCCGGCGCCACCGCGTGATTACGGTCGCTATCGCAGCTGGACCTGGCTCAACGGCCAGTTGCCGCCGGGCACGGCCTGGGCCGATTCGGCGCAAGTGGCCGAAGCGGTGAGCAATGCACTGGATCAGCGCGGGTTGCGGCCGTTGCACGACAACCGTCCGGCCGACCTGCTGGTCAGCGCCAATCTGCGTCTGGAAACCCGCTTGCGTCAGGTCCAGGACGATTACGGTTACGGCGGATACAGTGGCTATGATCGCTACGGGCGCGGTTACGGCATGTACAACAGCGTGCCGATTGTTCGCACTTATCAGGAGCAGGTCGTGGTGGTGCAGGTCAATCTGTTCGACGCAGTTACCGGTCAACCGGTGTGGAGCGCCAGCGGCGAGACCGCCAATCAGGGTAGTCAACTGGTTCGCACCGATGCGATTCGCGAGGCTTTGGAAAAAGCCCTGTCGGCCTATCCGCCGAGCTAGACTTCAGGTGAGAACGCATCGCAGGTTTATGCCTTCAACCGGAGAAAACCCATGTTCCGCCGTCTCGCTTTACTGGCCATGGCCGCACTGCTCAGCGCCTGCGCCGCCAACCAGGTCAATCACGACTTCGATGCCAGCCGCGACTTTGCCGCCTATCGCAGTTGGAACTGGAAAGAACCCGCGCTGCAATACCGTCCCGATGATCCACGGATCAAGAGCGACCTGACCGAACAACGCATTCGCCAGGCCGTCAGTGATCAGCTCGACCAGCGTGGCTTGCGTCCTGCGGCGGCGGGCACCAAGGGTGACCTGAGCGTGCAAGCCTATCTGATCGTCGAGGATCGCCAGCAGCAAGTCACCACCAACTACGGCGGCGGTTGGGGCGGCCCGTGGAACGGATACTGGGGCGCACCGATGTACAACGAAACCCGCAACATCACCTACAAAGTGGCGACGATCCAGATCGACCTGCTCGACGGCAAGGACGGCAAACTGGTGTGGCGCGGCAGCGACGAGCAGATGCTCAGCAGCACGCCGAACCCCGAGGATCGCAGCAAAGCGATTCGCGAGACGGTCAGTCGTATCCTGGCCAACTATCCACCGCGCTAAGACGTCGAGACTGACCAGCTCCCACAGTGGTTTTATGGCGCACGAAATGGCGCGCTGCGACTAGCGCCGTCTACACTCAACAGCACCCATGGAGGCAGCGCCCGGCACAGGGCCGGCAAAGGAGTGCGCGATGTCGCCCCGTTCGCAATTCAACAGCCCGGCGCGGCAACGCGGGGCTATCGGGCTGATGGCGGCAGTCACCCTCAGCCTGGCAGTGGTATTGATGTTGCTCGTGGTCGATACCGGCCGGTTGTACATGGAACAACGCAAGTTGCAGCGGGTGGTGGATAACGCCGCGCTGGAAGCGGTCAGTCGCGGTGGCACCTGTCTGCCCGGTCTGACGGCCGCGACCTACGCCGGACAAAGCGCCGTGCGTAACGGCTACACAGTCGATGCCAGCGACACCCTTGTTACCACATGCGGCACGCTGGTCACCGCCGCCACAGGCTTGCGCACCTTCACGGTAGACGCCACTCAAGCCGCCGCCGTGAAAGTCGCCGCCAGCCGCACCGTCATCACCAGCATTGCCGGCGGCGTGCAGGCGTTGTTCAGCGGGACGCCGGTGAGCCTCTATACGACGCTCAATGCCTCTGCCGTCGCCGCGAAGCCACAGCCGACCGTCGCGCAATTGAACATTCGCAGCACGCTGGCGAGCATCAACACGGCTCAGTCGAACATTCTCAATCCGCTGTTTTCATCGCTGCTCGGCGGTAACGTCAACTTGACCGCGCTGGGCTGGAACGGTTTGCTCAATACCAACGTCAACCTGCTCAGTTACCTCAATCAACTGGCGATCAATCTCAACGTGGCCGCCGGCAATTACACTCAGTTGCTCAACACCCAGGCTACCGTCACGCAGCTGATTCAAGCCGCCGCCACCGTGGTGCAACTCAACGGCGCGACCGCCGACGTGATCACCGCACTGGGCCAGCTGCAAATCGCCGCGATCAATGCCGCGCCGGTCAAGCTCGGCGACATCCTGCAACTGCAGACCGGTACCACTGCGGCGGGGCTGGATGCCAACCTGCAATTGCTGCAACTGGTGCAGGCCGTGGTGCAACTGGCCAACAGCAACAGCGCGGTGTCCGCCACGGTGCCGATCAGCGTACTGGGGCTGGCGAACGTCACGGTGCGAGTCAAAGTCATCGAGCCGCCGCAGTTCTCCGCGATCGGTGATCCGGCGCTGGCCAAGGCCAACCCGACGGGACCGAACCGGATTTATGTGCGCACGGCGCAGATTCGCACGATGCTGTCGGTGAATCTGCCGGTGCTGTCCGGGGTGACCGGTCTGGTCAATGCGGTACTGGGGCTGGTCGGAACTTTGACTCCGACCCTGAATGCTCTGCTGAGCCTCAACCTGGTAGCGACCCTCAATTCGGTCGGCTGTCTGCTAGGTGCCGGCTGCCAACAACTCGACCCGCTGCTATTGCCGTCCCCGGAAATCGATATCGCCCTGGATGCCGGTGGTGCCATCAGCTACGTCACCGATTACAGCTGCCCGACGGGTACCACGGGCACCAAGAGCCTGACTGCGCACACCATCACCTCGATTGCCGATCTGAAGGTTGGCAAGATCGACCCGACCAATGCCTTTTCGTCGTCCGCGGAACCCACCGTTACGCCGCTGCCTCTTGTGGATCTGGGCACCGTGACCTGCCACAAGATTCTCGGGATCGGCAGCTGCGACGAGAGCACGCATGTGCAATACGGTGCCGGCGGGATTGCGATCATGGTCAACACCAGCGTGGCTCAGAATACTCAGGACCTGGTGTTTTCCAGCGCGACCCCATTCGCGACGCCGCCCAACCTGAAGCTGCCGCCCAGTGTGATTTCCGCTGCGCCATCGAGCAACATCGTCAACAGCCTGGCCAGCACGCTGGCGGGGATCAATCTGATTGTTTATCAACCTTTGGGCAGCAACCCCCTGGGTGCCATCGTTACAGGTGTGGCCAGTCTGATCAGCAGCGTTACTACCATTCTTCAGCCATTGATTACCAACCTGCTCAGCCCGCTGCTCGACCCCTTGCTGAACAATCTGCTCAATAGCCTGGGCATCAATCTGATGGACGTCGATGTGGGCGCCAACATGACCTGCGGCCAGACCGGCAAAGCCTATCTGGTGATCTAGGCGTCCGGCGCCAGTGGCAGCTCGATGCAGAAGCGTGCGCCTTCCACCGAGTTGCGCACGCTCAAATGGCCGCCCATGTTCTCGATGATGCCGTAGCTGACCGACAGACCCAGCCCGGTGCCGACGCCCACCGGTTTGGTGGTGAAGAACGGTTCGAAAATCCGCTCCAGCAGCCGTGGATCAATGCCACCGCCGTTGTCCTCGACCCACAGCCGTACCTTCTGATCATCACGTTCGGCGTAGATCGAGATCCACGGCTTGAACGTCGAATCCTTCTCGCGTTTGCTCAGCAACGCATCGCGGGCATTGACCATCAGATTGATCAACACCTGCTCCAGTTGATCGACAAACCCGCGCACCTGCACCACAAACGCGGTTTCGCTGATGCGCAGATCCACGCCTTTGCCGCGCATGCCTTCGGCCAGCAACGACAACGTGCCTTCGATGGCCGAGGCCGGGTTGAACAGTTGCTGTTCGATCTCCGAACGGCGGCCGAACACGCGCATGTGATCCACCACTTTCGCCGCGCGCTCGACCTGCGCATCGATACGATTGAGCTTGTCGGTCAGGTAATCAATTTGCACATCGCCATTGCCCAGGCGCTTGAGCACGTTGACGATGGCCATGCGCATCACGTTCAGCGGCTGATTGATTTCGTGCGCCAGTCCCGTGGCCATTTCGCCGAGGGTGGCCATTTTTGCGCTTTGTGTCAGTTGCTGCTGCGAGCGGCGCACTTCGGTGTTGTCGCGGCCCACTGCCTGTACCTCGATCAACTGCCCGTGTTCGTCGAACACACCGCGATCCGACCACACCCACCATGCATGTTCGCGCCCCGGCAGTTGCAGGCTGATTTCCGCGGTGCTCACTGGCAGGTCCGGGGTCAACAGGGACACGCGATGCTTGAACGCGCTACGTTGCTCGTCGGACATCCAGCCGCCCAGATCGACCCCCGGCAGATCCTGCGGGGTGCATTCCAGATAATTCGCCAGTGGCCGGTTGCCGAAAGTCAGGGTCAGATCAGGTCGATACCGGCAGATCATTGCCGGTGAGTCTTCCACCAGAATCCGATAGCGCTCTTCGCTTTGTCTCACTTGTTCGGCGGCTTGCGTCGCTTCGGTGACGTCCAGCCACAAGCCGACGGCTTCGACCGGCAGGCCGAGATCGTTGCGCAGCAGTCTGGCCTCATCGAGTAGCCAGTGATAAACCCCGCGACTGTCGCGCAACCGATAACGCGTACTCACCGAGCCCTCGCGCAGCAGTTGGCGGGTGCGCTGGAAATACCCGTCGCGATCTTCGGGGTGAATCATTTCGACCAGTGCGCTGGCGCTGCAATCGGCCAGGCTCCAACCCAGCAACGGTTGCAGGCTGGCGCTGAAAAAGGCCGGCACCAAAGCCCCCTCGAGGTAGTGCTGCACGTAAATCACCGCCGGAGAACTGGCGATCAGGTTGTCCAGCCGTGCGTGGGCCGCGGCGGCGAGTTGCTGCTGGTTCTTGATGTCGCTGATGTCGAGCATGAAACCGATCAGCCGGCGTTGTTCGCCGTTGCCGCTGGTCTGACCCTGCAGGCGATACCACGTCGAGTTTTGCCCGGCCTCCGGTCGGTTGAGGCGTACACACAGCGTCAGCGGCTCGCCCTGTTGCTGCAAGGCCTGCAGACGACTGCGCACCTCATCGCGGTCGGCGGGATGAAGCTGCGCCAGCCAGTCTTCGACTGCCAGCCGCGAGTTGCTCAACTGCAGGGCGCTGGTCAGTGAGGGGGCCAACTGGATCTCGCTGCCGTCAGCCTGAATTTCCCACCAGCCGGTGCCGAGCAGCGTCTGCAAGGATTCCAGGCGCTCCAGTTGCAGGTGATGTTGCTGCTCACGCAAACGCCCGAGCAACGGGCCGGCGAGGGCACTGGTCAAGGCCATCCAGTCCCGGTCTTTAAGGTACGGCGCGGCCGAATCCACCGCAAAAAAACCGCACAGCAGCCAGGCCACCACGCCGCGTTCATCACTGTAGGGCACAGCCAACCCTTCGCCATTGCCGAACACGGCTTGCACCCGCGCATGTTCGTCAAGGCCATGCTGCGCACCGATCCGCTGCGGCGCGCTGCCGCTCAGGCTGTCCAGTGACGTGCCCAGACGCTGGCCGTCCTCCCAGAGTGTGGGCGCATCGTAGGCGCTGAACTGACGATAGATCTGCCAGCCTTGTGTCTGCTCGTCGAGCAGCGCCAGACCGAGGCAGGGGATATGCCAGCGCTGGGCGATCAGTTGCAGTTGTTCGCTGACGACCTGCGGCAGGCGACTCAGGCCGCAGATGCGCACCTGCTCGCTGATTTGTCCGCCGATCAACTGGCTGGCTTCGCGATGACGGGACTGCTGGCGTTCGAGCAACAGGTCGGCGATGTCCAGCAGTTGCATCAGCCAGCCGTTGCCCGACGGCTGCACCCAGCCACGCAGGTGCAGAATCTGATCGCCGAGACCGGGGAAGTCCAGATCGAACATTTGCCCCTGCCAATCTGCCGGGCGGCCGTGGATCGCCAGTGTGCTGTGTGGCAGCAGGCAGGCACGCAACGGTAACGGCGGCTCATGCGGGGATTGATGCGCGAGCAGGTGGCGCAGCGGGCCGGCCATTTGCAGCACGCCGCCGTCGTCGTCCAGATACACATGCAGGCCGACCGGCGGCGTCCCGAGCGGGTCGGGCAGGTCGAGGGCGGCGGTCGGTGCGCGCTTGAGCAAACGCCCGAAGAGATTGTCGCCGGCCGTCAAAATTGCAGGCTCGAAATGGCGGTCAGATTGGGCGGCAGGTTCGGCACCGTGCCTATCCCCGGCAGTACCAGAAAGGGGATGACCTGATTCAGCTTGCTGACCGGGTATTTCACCGAGACGGTCAGCGTGCCATTGGGCCCATAGGCACTGCCGGTGTTATAGACCGCATTGGTATCGACCCCGATTACCAGATTGAAGGCCGACGGCACCCAGGACAATTGCTGGGTGAGCGCGGCGTTCGCGGTGTTCACCACCACCGTTGAATAGTTGGGAGTGTTCGGATCGACCTGTACGCTGCGGCGGATCGCCTCGGATGTGGCTTCGTTGAACGATTGCATCATCACGAATGGCAGGCTGTAGCTGACCAGACCGTAAAACACCGCAAAAAAGATCACGAATACCAAGGCGAACTCAATCGCCACCGCGCCTTTTTGCGACTTGCGAAAGCCGGTTTTCATGAGTGCGTCTACCCTGACAGTCACTGCGTAGTATCAGCATAGAATCATTCAGCCAAAACGGACGGTTTTTACCGAATGCTCAGCTCCACCCTTCTTGTCTGGCTGGCCATGTGTGCCGCCTTCGACGCCCGCCAGCGGCGTATTCCCAACGTTCTGACACTCGGTGCAGGTGCGCTCGCGCTGGGGTATTTGCTGTGGACCGGCAACACCTGGCTCGGCGCCGATGCGGGGCAGGGTGGTTGGGCTTTTCTGATTGCGCTGGTGCTAACGCTACCGGGGTATTTCATGGGCCGCATGGGGGCCGGCGATGTGAAATTAATGACAGCACTGGGGCTTGCGACGGACGGTCTGTTCATTCTTGGCGCGTTTATCGGCGCCGGCCTTGCGAGTTTGATCTGGCTGCTGATAGCGCCAAGACTCTGGCTGCATATGAGTCAACGAGTTAGAGAACATCTTCGTTATCTGGAGCCGGAAAAGTCAAAAAAGCTGCCATTTGCACCGTTTGTGCTGATCGGTGTATTGCTTTCGATACATTGGATCCATTAGTCGCCAGATGCCACTAGTCCTATGTACATAGTCGGAAAGTGCGTCTACTTTCAAATGAGCAGGTTATACAGCCAAAGTCTGGCAGTACAGGAATGGTCAGCTTTGGCCTACGGCATGGAGTGGCACGTGAACAAGCTTACGTCTGCGATAAAAGTCCTCGTGGTTGACGATCAGCCCTTGATCGTGGAGGAGTTGTGCGAGTTTCTCGAAAGCAGCGGTTACCGCTGCGTACCCTGTGAATCCAGTCAGCAGGCGATCGCGCGCTTCAGTGAAGATGCCGATATCGGCCTGGTGCTATGCGACCTGCACATGCCGGACATGGATGGCATCGAGTTGGTGCAGGCGCTGCAGCGGATCTGCGGCAAGCACCGGGTGTTCGAGGCGATCATGCTCACCGGGCGCGCCGATAAGCAGGACGTGATCAAGGCGTTGCGTGCCGGAATTGCCGATTACTATCAGAAGCCGATTGTTTTGACGGAATTGCTCGAGGGCTTGCAGCGTCAGGAGCAGGCTTTGCACGAACGGCATAAAAATGTGCAGTTGGGGCATTTGAATCAGAAGCTGCAATTTTTGTCCGAGTCGATTGATGACCTTTATCAGGATCTCGATAAGGTTCGGCGCAGTCCGGCGGCGGTGGTTCGTGATGTGATGGGTGGGGAAGCGCCCGACAGCGAGCAGCAGGAAATGCCGGAGATCTTTCAACAACTGTCGCCACGCCAACTCGATGTGGCGCGGTTGGTGGGCAAGGGGCAGACCAATTATCAGATTGCCTGTGAGTTGGGGATTACCGAGAACACAGTGAAGCTTTATGTGTCGCAGGTTTTGCGGTTGACGCATATGCATAACCGGACGCAGTTGGCGTTGGCGTTGTCTCCCGGTGGGTCGGCTTTGCGGCAGCGGGTGACGGCGCATTGACCTTGGCGGCCTGTGGGCCGGCCATGTTCATGGGGGTTTTTTGGGGGGGATCCGTTGCTGCGGGTGTTGCGGCTGGTGGTTTCGCCCTGACGGCGAGTCACTTTTTCCAGACGCCGAAAAAGTAACCAAAAAGGCTTGCTCCTGCGTTCGGCCCGCTCGCTGGGGCTCGGGGTCCCTTCGTTCCGGGATTGATCCGGGGGCAGCGCCTACGGTTTGCTTCGCTGCACCTCCTCTCGCTGTGTTTGGCTGCGCCAAACGGTCGCTGCGCTCCCACCCCCGGATCAATCCCTCCACTCAGCCTTCCGACGTCGCCCGTGGATCAAGATCAAGAGCGACAGCCGAGCTTGCGCTCATCCTGGAGTGGGGCGGCTTCGCCGCATGGTGTGTGCGCTTGCTAAATTGTAGGAGCCAGCCTGCTGGCGATGGCGGCCTGACAGCCGCCCAGCCTCCACAGGACACACCCCATCCCATTGTGGGAGCGGGCTTGCTCGCGAAGGCGGCCTGACAGCCGACCAGCCTTCACAGACCACACCCCATCCCATTGTGGGAGCGGGCTTGCTCGCGAAGGCGGCCTGACAGCCGCCCAACCTCCAACAGACCACACCCCATCCCATTGTAGGAGCGGGCTTGCTCGCGATGGCGGCCTGACAGCCGCCCAGCCTCCACAGACCACACCCCATCCCATTGTGGGAGCGGGCTTGCTCGCGAAGGCGGCATGACAGCCGCCCAACCTCCAACAGGACACACCCCATCCCATCGTAGGAGCGAGCCTGCTCGCGATGGCGGGATGGCGGCCAGCATCAAATCACTTGTTGGTCTCGATCTTGCCGCCCGCATCCGGGTCGTAGAAGTCCGGAATTTCGTATTTGTACTTTTTCAGCCAGCGCTGCATCGCCAGTTCCCGTTCAGCGGCGGTGGCGGTCTGGTTTTTTTCCGAGGCGGCTTTGTTGCGGCTTTGCAGCAGCAGCCAGCCTTCGGTTTCCTGTTGCTGCGCGGAGGCCGGGCCGGCGTCGATGGCGAAGGCGCTCAGCGGCAAGCTCAACAAGCTCAGGTAGCACAGGCCTTTGAGTGCGTTCATGGCTGTCTCCTTATTTGATTGTCGACGGTTGCGGATCAGCCGCTACCGCCACTTGATTGCTGGTCGCCGGTTTCGCCGGGATCGGCGTTTTGAGTTTTTCCGCGCGTTCCTGGGCTTCGGTGAATTGCGCCGGGGTCAGTTTGGCGCGGCTGACGATTTCGGCGGCTTGTTGCCAGTTGTTCTGGTACAGCAGCAACGACACCAGGTTCATCGTTGCCAGTTGATTGTTCTGCTTGAGTTCGATGGCGGTGAGGAATTCGAAGCGGGCGTCTTCGAGGCGCAGTTGGTTGAGGTAGACCACGCCGAGGTCGTTGCGGATTTTTTCGTCGGTGGGGGCCAGGCGTGCGGCGCGTTGCAGGTGGGCCTGGGCCTGGCCGTTGTCGCCGCGGGCGGCGTAGAGCTGGCCCAGGCCGTGTTCGGCTTCGGCGGTCAGGCAGCCGCCGAGCAAACCGCGGTACAGCGGCTCGGCTTCGCTGCGGCCGAGCAGGCGGTAGACCTTGGCTTTGCGCAGGCGCACTTCGCTCAAGTTGTCGGGCATGCTCTGCAGGTTGGCGAGGCTGGCGTGCAGTTTGCCGTCGTTGGCCAGATCGTCCGCCAGGTTCAGGGACAGCTCCTGTTCAGAGCTCAATTTGCTGCAACTGGACGGTGACAGCATCGCCGTCCACGGCGCCTGGCCGTCGGTGGCGCAACCGCCGAGCATCAACAGACTTGCCATGACAATCAGTACTTTCATCAAACGCTCTCCATGAGCCCACGTCAGTTTGCAAACGCCCTTGAAATGGCAGTGAAACCGGGACCGGCCAGAACGATCAGCAAGGCCGGAAATAGAAACAGCATCATCACCACCGACATCTTTGCCGACATTTTCGACACGTACTCCTGCAGCCGTGTCAGGCGTCGGTCGTCGAGCAATTGCTTGAGCGACAACAGCGATTTCATCGCGCCGCCGCCCTGTTGAATCAGTTGTTGGAGGATCACGCAGGTGTCGGTGAATTCGTCCACTGCGAGCATCACGGCGGTCTTGTTGAGTTCCTGGCCGAGCTCCAGGCCCGAGTCGACGCGGCTGAGGATCAGGCGCAGTTCGGTGGTCAGTTCCGGCAGCAGTTTTTGCCCTTCGGTGCTGAGGACACGCAGCGCCTGTTCGACCGCCATGCCGGATTCGAACAGGATGCGCAGCAGCGGAATGAATGTTGAAATTTCTACGGCGATGGTCTTCTGCCGGCGCGCTGCGGCGTACGCCAGCAGCCGTTTGGGCAGCAGGTAACCGGCGCCGGTGGCGAGCATCGGCACCAGCCAGCCGTTCGGCGCGTGGGGGAAGAACACTTCTCGCAAAAACAGTCCGACACCCAGCGCCAGCAGCGGAGTGCCGATCTGACACGCCGCGTACAACGAACGCTCGCTGGCGCGGCGCCAGCCGAGGCGGCTGAGCAGGGTCTGGGTTTCGCTGTCGATGCTCACCGAGCGTCGGCCAAACCGGCTGTTGCCCAAGGCGCGCAACCAGTTGCCCAGGCGGCTTTCGCGCACCAGGTTGCCTTGCAGGCGTTGAGTCACCTGGCGCTCGCGGCGGCGTTCGGTCAGCAAGTGGTTGGCCACCAGCAAAAACGCACCGAGCAACAACATGAGGGCGACAAGAAAGATCATGTCAGACGCTCCGCAACATGCGCCACAGCGCAAGGCAGCCGAGCACCTGCAGCACCAGTGCGGCAATCAGCATGGTCTGGCCACCGGAGTCGTGCCACATGCCGAGCATGTAGCCGGGATTGGTCAGCATGAAGTAACTCACCAGTATCACGGGCAGCGCGCCGAGCACCCACGCGGTCATCCGGGTTTCGCCGGTCATCGCGCGCAATTGGCGAGCGCCCTGATCACGTTCGCGGATCAGTTTGATCAGGTTCTCCAGCAGCTCGCTGGCGTTGCCGCCGTAGCGGTGGTTGACCTTCAGGCCCAGGGCAAACATGCGCAGTTCGTCTTGCTCATAGAGCTCGGCGAAGTCGCTGACGGCGTCCGGCAGATTGACCCCCAGTTGCACGTTGCGTTGTACCCGGCCCATGGCAGTTTTCAGCGGATCGTCGCTGGCTTCGATTCCGCCCATGACCGCGTCGCTCAGGGTGCGGCCGGACTTGAGGCTGCGCACGGTGTGATCAAGCAACTGCGGCAGTTGCTCGATCATGCGTTTGAGCCGGCGGCGGTACAGCCACGAAATGTACAGGCGCAAAATCACCGGCGGCATGAGGAGCGCCACCAGCAATCCGAGCCAGTGGCCCAGCAGGTAACCGAGCAATATGGCGATGGCCCACAGGCTCAGCCACAGGCCGAAACGCTCGGTCGGGCGGCCCAGCCCGGCGCGCAGAAACATTCGCTCAAGGCCCACCCATCGGGTTTTTTCCACAGCGATCTGCGGTTGGCCGGCGGCGAGTCGATTGAGTACCTTTTCGTTGGCGGTCTTGTGGATGCCATGCAGGAACAGGCGGATCGACAGCCCGAGCAGAATCAGACACATGATGATGAGAATGACCGGTCCAAGCATGCTCGGTGCTCCTTGCCGTCAGCCCGGATGGGCGTCGTTGCGCAACTTGTCGCCGGCCGGGTTGACGGCTTCGCGCAGGAAGCCGAAACCGGTGCGACGGTCGAGGCGGAACAGGGTGTTGGTGACGTAGACGTCCTCGCGGATACCGACCACTTCCACCACTTCACTGACGCAGCGGCGGCCGTCGGGCATGCGGGTCAACTGAATGACCACGTCGAGCGCCGCGCAGATCATCTGGCGCAAGGTGCGTTCGGCGATCGTGCGGCCGGTAAGGCCCACCAGCGTCTCCAGTCGCAGCAAGGCATCCTGCGCGTTGTTGGCGTGCACGGTGCTCATCGAACCGTCGTGGCCGGTGTTCATTGCGGTCAGCACGTCGACCACTTCGACGCCGCGAATCTCGCCGAGGATGATCCGGTCGGGACGCATCCGCAGGGCGTTGCGGATCAGGTCGCTGGCCTTCACTTCGCCGTGGCCCTCGGCATTCGGCGGACGGGTTTCGAGGCGCACGACGTGCGGGTGGCCGAGCTGCAATTCGGCGACGTCTTCGATGGTCACCAGACGCTCATGAGGGTTGATCAACTGGCTGAGGATATTGAGCAACGTGGTTTTCCCGGTGCCGGTCCCACCGCTGATGAGGATGTTGCAGCGCTTGCCCACTGCATGCTGGAAGAAGTCGAAGATCGCCATGTCGATCGTCTGCATGGCCATCAGGTCGGTGCTTTTGAGCATGTCCTTGCGAAACTTCCGGATCGACAGACACGGGCCGTCGAGAGCGATCGGCGGGATGATCGCGTTGACCCGGCTGCCGTCCGGGAGGCGTGCGTCGACCATCGGTGAAGACTCGTCGAGGCGTCGCCCCAGCGGTGCGAGAATTCGCTGCATGACCCGTTCGACGTGGTGTGCGTCGATGAAGCGCAAGTCACTTTGATGCAGCACGCCGTCGCGTTCGATGAACACCCGGTGTGGGCCGTTGACCAGAATCTCGGTCACCGACGGATCACGCAGCAACACCTCCAGCGGGCCGAAACCGGTGAGTTCGTCGACGATCTCTTCGGCCAGCCGCTCCATCTCATAGCGGGAAATCGCCAGGTGCAAACGGGCGATGTATTCGGCGACCTTGTCAGTGACAAATTGCGCCAGCTGCTGACGTGAGCCTTCCAGCAGGTTTCTCCCCGACTCTTCGATGGCGTCGATGATGTAGCGGTGCAGCACCAGTTTCAGGCCTTCGTGATCGGTGTTGCCGATACCTGCGCGTTGCGGTGCGCCGAAGAGTTTTTCCGCGCTCATGAGGAACCTCGCAAGCGGTCGAACCAGGTGACTTTCGGTTTGGCCAGACCCTCGGAGCGTTTGGCCAGGCGTTCACCGAGGGCGCGCAGGCTCTGGGTGAGTTTTTCCCGGGGCGCCAGTTCGAACAGACTCACGCCCTGATTTTTCGCGTTGAGCCGCACTTCAGGGTTGAACGCCAGTACCGCAATGACTTCCAGATTGAAGGTCTTGCCGAGGGTTTCCGAGCTCGGCGCCACGTTGCTCAGATAACGGTCGATCAGCAGGCGTCCATGATCGAGTTTCATGCCTTTTTCGCGCCACTGGTTGAGCACGGCGAGGTTGCGGCGGCAGTTGAGCACGTTCTGATCGGTGTACCACAGCAGCTTGTCGCAGTGG
Source organism: Pseudomonas sp. 14P5.3.2 (assembly GCF_057799175.1). NCBI lineage: Bacteria > Pseudomonadati > Pseudomonadota > Gammaproteobacteria > Pseudomonadales > Pseudomonadaceae > Pseudomonas > Pseudomonas sp. 14P5.3.2. Next base: position 71,256 of record NZ_JBYOKU010000019.1, read on the forward strand.
CTGACGAAGGTGCGCAATGCTTCGCTGTCGGCTTGCCCGGTGAGGTTCACGACGATGTGCTGGAAGTGCTGGCGCAGCGCGCTGAGCAACATATACAGCTCGGCGGCGCTGGTGTTTTCCAGTGGCTCGTCGTTGCTGGCGTAGGCGAGAATCCGCAGGCCCGCTTCGGCGCTGGTGAAGGCGCTGTCGATGAGTGTGGCGTCGAGTCTGCGCAAGTGGCGCAAGGCATCACCGAAGTGAAACGAACTCTCCAGCCCCAACAGGGCAAGGCTGTCGCCGCGGGGCAGGCCGAGGTCGAGCAGCAAGGTTTGCTGCCCGCTCTTTTGCACCACCAGCGCCATGTGATTGGCCAGCAACGCGCCGTCGGAACTGCTCTGCACGCCGTACATCACGGTCAGGCCGCCCAGTTGCGTGTTGGGTGCCACGGGTGGCAGGCGTTTGCTCAACCGGCGCACCAGTCCGGCAACCTCGCTGGAGCGCGAGCCATAGGCGACGAAGTCCCGGGCACCGGCACGCATCGCATTGAGCACCAGCTGATTGTCCATGCCGTCGCCCAGCGCGACGATCGCCAGCATCGGCTTGGCTTCCAGCGCGCCTTCGATCAGTGCGCTCTGCGCCACCACGTGCTCGCGGTCGAGGCCGACGAACACCAGGCTGGCAAAGGTCACGTCGACCAGTGCCAGCAGTTCGTCGAGGCTGCCGCCACCGGCACTCACCACTTGACCGAGGGGGGCGAGGGCGCTTTGCAGCCACTCCAGATCGGTGCTGTTGCGGGTGATCGCAAGGAAGGTCTGGCTCAGGCTCTGGCTCATTGCGACAACCCGCTGCGTTTGTCGAAGTTGCCGTTTTCGAGGAAGAACATGCGGTAGAAATTCGGGTCGTAGTTGCGCAGTTTTTCCCCCGGCAGCGACGGTAGTTGCGCATCGGCCGCCAGTGGCTGTACCAGATGCGGCGTGACGATCATCAGCAGTTCACGCTCTTCGCGCTTGATCTGCGAGCCTTTGAAAAAGGCACCGAGCACCGGGATATCGCCCAGCCCCGGAAACTTGTTCACCTGCGAACTGTTGGTGGTGCTGATCAAGCCACTGATCACAAAGCTTTCGCCATCGGCCAGCGAGACACTGGTGTCGGTCCGGCGAATGGTCAGGGCCGGAACGGTGGTGCCGGCGATTTGCACGGCGTTGCTCAAATCCAGTTCGCTGACTTCCGGTGCGACCTTCAGCGCGATGCGGTCGTGACTGATGACGGTCGGGGTGAGGGTCAGGCGGATGCCGAACTCCTTGTATTCGATCGACACGTTGTCGCTGCCGGAACTGGGCACCGGAATCGGGATTTCACCCCCGGCCAGAAAGCTTGCGCTCTGCCCGCTCAGTGCCACCAGGCTCGGCCGCGCGAGGGTGTAGGCGAAGCCACTGCTTTCCAGGGCGTTGATGATCGCCATGGTCTTGCCGCCGATCCACGAGAAGTTGAACAGGGTGTTGTCCACCGGCAGTTTCGGGGTCGGTACACCGTCGATGGGCGGCAGCGTACCCGGGGAGCCGAACAGGAAATTGCCACGGGTGCCGATCAGCGAGGCGGTGGCTTCTTTGAGTTTGGTGCGGCTGACTTCGACGAAGCGAATGTCGGTCTGCACTTGCGAGGGCAGCGTCGGATCATCGGAAGGCATCCGGCTGGCGTTGGTCAAGGCAGCGGTGGCGCTGCCTTGAACAAACACCATGCTCTGGCGGGGTTCGCTGGAGCACGAGGTCCAGACCATCAGACTGGTGGCGCCGGGGGCGACCCCGGTCAGCAGAAAAGATGAGTGGCCGGTGTCGTGCACGTCCGCGATTTTCGGGTCGCCGATTGCCACGCGGGTGATCGTCACTGGCGACTGGATGTCCTGTTGGAATCCTTCGCCGATCTCGATCACCGGGGGCATGCGGGAAAGCGCCGAGCAATTGCCCGTGGCCGCGAAGGCCGCGTTCATCGACAGTCCCGTCAGTATCAAGGCCCGGAGTACAGGTTTTAATATCGGCCTGAATCGACTCTGCATGCACTTGGATCCTTGCTCAGTCATGGGGCTTGTTGGGAAATCTGATTGCCGCGAATCACTTCCATCGCTTTGCGCGCAGCGCCGTGTTCCGCGCTGGATGGCGCTTTCGGGCCGCTGCCCAGCGCCAGTTGGGTGAACTGGAAGAGTTGGCTGTTGGCGTTGTCCAGGTGCGCCGGCGACTGCGTTTCGCCGGCCCAGTATTTGGCCAGGCGCTGTTCTTCGCTGCTGCGCACGGCCAGCCGCAAGGTGCCGACCTGGGTGGCGAGCATCATCCGGCTCAGCAATTGCTCGGGCACCGCCAGCACCACGGTGCGCGCGGCGATCCGGCGTTGATCCTGTTTGATTTTGTCGTCGCTGCTCAGGGCCGGTGTGGCGGGTTGGCCGTCGTTGGTCAGGCCGTATTGGTCGCCGACGCCGAGCACGCGCAGGGCGGGCACGACAACCTGCGCCGACTGTTGCAGGTTGCTGCTGTCCTGACGCAGGTACAGCAGCACATCGACATAGTCGCCGGGAATCAGTTGCCCGGCGCCGCCGATCACTTCATCGATTGCCACGGTCAGCGCGCGTTCATCGCTGTGGATCATGCGGGCCAGAGCACCGCCGGCGTCGAAGCTTTCGTCGTTCAGCCAGGTGCCGGCAGACAGCGGCCGCCAGGGTTTGCGGCCAACGACCTGATCGACACTTTTAAGGCTGCCGGTCGGTGCGTTGCGCAGCTTTTCCACGGTCACGTCGGCGGCAGTGAGTGGGGTGAACGGCGGCACATCGTGCAGCAGCACCACCACGGGTTGACGGGTCTGGTCTTCGGCGACGGCAACGGTTTTTTCAACAGTGGCGACCGGGGCGGCGGGCGCTTCGGCAACAGGCGCCGGTTGACGACTGAGCACCAGTCCCCAATAGCCGACAAAAATTGCTCCCAGCAGAAGTAATGCTGCAAGGCCCATGGTGATGCGACTGTTCATGACGGCTCTCCCTTTCCTGCTGCACTACAAGCCCGTATTTCCTGACAAGGGAATTTCGCATTCAGGCAGCTATGAACATGCAACTATTTCGCTATTTCCAAGCTAGCTGATCCAAGCCAAAACGCCATTACTGGCCGGAAAATAACTCACTAAAGTATGAGCATTCGCCAATTAACAGTTGAACTAAGCGTCACGACCAACTGATTAATTCTTTGTGATTAATCCGTTCTTACAGTTGTTGACCGGGGGTTTGTTGACAATGCTCAGATAGCACGGTGGAGGCTTTGCCGCTGTAGCGTTAGCGGCGCCAGAGGCGCAAAGGAGTGGACGTATGTTTCAGATGATCATCGACTATATGGTGGCCAGGACCCGGCTGTTCGTGAAGAACGAAGAAGCGGCGTCGGCAATTGAGTACGCGATAGTGGTGGCCATGGTTGCCGTTGTCGTCGTGGCGTTTGTGACACCACTGGGCAACCGCGTCCTGCAGTACTTCAACGATATTCTGGTCGGACTGGGTGGCACCGCGCAAACCCGTGCAACACCATAGTCGCGCTGCCAATCCCTGAGGAGAACGGTGATGTTCTTTGAGTACTTGAAGATGCGTGCCCGGGGCTTTTTCTCCAGTACCGAAGCTGCCTCGGCTATCGAGTATGCAATCGTGGTCGCGATGGTAGCGGTCGTGGTGGTGGTCTTTGTCACGCCCGTCGGTGCCAGAGTGCTGATCATGTTCAATAATCTGCTGGTGGCACTGGGTGGTACGGCGGTAACGGCACCCACGCCCTGAGCGGGATAAAACTCGCACTTGGCGACTGTCGCACTACACTCTGTTCCACCCTCGGTTTTCAGGTATTGCCCATGACTGCTTCCTCGATCCCGCGCCAACAGTTGCTTCTGGTTGACGATGAAGAGGACGCGTTGCTCGAGTTGGCGGAGTTGCTGGAGGGCGAGGGGTTTGTCTGCCTTACCGCGACATCGGTGAAGCTTGCGTTGCACCATCTGACCCGGCATCCCGATATTGCGCTGGTGATTACGGATCTGCGCATGCCGGAGGAGTCCGGCATGTCGCTGATCAAGCGTTTGCGCGAGCACACGTCGCGTCAGCATTTGCCGGTCATCGTGACGTCCGGGCATGCGGATATGGAAGATGTCAGCGACATGCTGCGCTTGCAGGTGCTGGATCTGTTTCGCAAGCCGATCTATCACGTCAGGTTGCTTGAGACGCTGAACAATCTGTTTCCCATTGCCAAGGTAGATGTCGGCTGACGCGCCTTGCGCCTTTCACCAGCTCTTTGATTATTGGCGCCAATCCTATGACATTTTGATGGTGTCTAAATGATGGCTCCTGTAAATTCCCCCGCGCCTCGCCGGTTCTCTCTGGCTGGCCGGTAGGGATGCCATCATGAATGTGTGAACCCTGCTGAACTGTTTTGTTCTGGAAGGGATTCTCACTTGAATATCGCATGCCTGCGCCGCTCCCTGCTGGCGCTCTCCATCACCGCCGCCACGTTGCACGTCTCCCTCGCAGCAGCGGCCGGCGCCAACCTCAATTACGACTTGAGCGGCGGATCGCTGAACAGCAATCTGCAGAACCTGGGTCTTGTCGATTTGAGCGGCAACGGGATGATCGCTCCCGGCTCACCGGCGACGCTGACCTACGGCGCGCAGTTCGCGGGGCTGAATGCAGACCAGTTGCGTAACAACGGCAACATCCGGATTGACGGTGCCAAATTCGGCGTGGGCATCAGCCTGAACTCTGCCGGTGCGGTGGCGAGCCATATCGCCGGCGCACTGATCAACAACGGCTCCATTGCGATTCACGGGTTGCCTGACGCTGGCACTTCCACTGGTATTTCCGATCTCGGCAGCACGCTGGGCAACTCATTGGTCAATAGCGGCAGCATCGACGTCAGCGGCCAGACTGCCAGCGGCCTGTCGCTGGTACATACCAGCATGACCGGGCTCAGCAACCGAGGCACCATTAGCGCAAGCGGTACCGACGCATTGGGCGTTTTGCTCGACGGCGCGACGCTGAGCCTGTCGGTCAACAACACGGGGACTATCCGTGCAACCGGTGCCAATGCCGAGGCATTGGTATTCGAGGGGGTCAAGTTCAGCGGTCCAGTAGGTGCCAACGCCACCGCACTATGGAACGGCGGAACCATCTCCGGCGAGGATATCGGTGTGCATGTCAGCGACCAGGCCAGTGGCGCCCTGCCTTTCGGCATCTATCAAATGAACGGGTTGATCGAGGGGGGCAAGGCGGCGATCCAGGTCGATGATGGTTATAGCTACTTCAATTTCTATGGCGGTACCGTGCGGGGCGATCTGTTGGGGCTGTCCGGGGTGAAAGTCGATGGCGACGCCATTTTCGACGGCTCAACCATCCGCTCCGGCTACGTCACCATCGAAGAGGGCACGCTGACCCTGATGAAGCCTCACACCACCTTCATCGGCGATTTCGACATGGAAGAGTCGAACTCGGTGCTGGAGATGTACCTGGGCAACGACACCAATCCGGCGCTGCCGGTGCTGAAAGTCACCGGCACCACCGATATTGCCCCGGGCGCGCAATTGCGCCTGCTGGCTCGCTCCAGTGATTTTCGCGTAACCCCCGGCGGTACGCGTTACACCCTGATCAGCTCGGGGAATCTGGTGGGTGGCAACAACCTGAGCGTGACATCGAGCTCCGCGCTGCTGGACGTCAAGAGCTTTGGCGTGGTCGGCAACGACATCACCAGTGTGGTGACGACCAAGTCGAGCGAGGAACTGGCCGAGAACACCCTGGCGGTCGGTGGCAGTGGTAATGCGGCGACGAAGGTGGGGCATGTGTCGGCGCTGCTGGCGCGCCTCGACGAGCAGGATCCGGTATTCCAGGCCTTCGCCAATGCCGGCACCGATGTCGAGCTGGCGCGACTGGGTGAATCCCTCAACCCGGATGTCAGCCGCGGTGTACTTCACGCGGCCACCAACAGCCAGACGCTGGTCTCGGGCGTGATCAGTGATCGCTCCAGTCGCGCGCGCTCAGCCACCGGAACCCCGGAAAAAGGCGTGTGGCTGCAAGCCCTGAGCAGCGATGCCAATCAGGATGAGCGTCGCGGTGTCGCCGGTTATGACGCTGACAGCCACGGGATCGCGGTCGGTGCCGATGGCCAGTTGAATGCCGATACCACGCTGGGTCTGGCCTACAGCTACCTCGATACTGACGTGAAATCCGATCTCGGCAACAAGACCAAGGTCACTGGACATGCGCTGACGTTGTACAGCAACTGGGTGCATGACAACTGGTTCGTCGACTCGTCGCTGATGTACGGCTGGAACGACAACGAATCCAAACGTTATATCGCTGGCACTCAGGCCAAGGCTGATTACGACAGTGACGTATTTGGCGTGAGTGCATTGGCCGGTTACAGCCTGCGGCTGATGCCTGATGTGGTGCTGGAACCCCAGGTCGGCGCACGCTATGCCAATGTGGGCATGGATGCCTATCGCGAGAAGGGCAGCTCGGCGGCGCTCAACGTCGGCAGCCAGCGTTACGAAGTCGGTGAGATGGGCGTCGGTGCACGTCTGGCGGCGGCATTCGATGTCGGCAACGGCAGCCTGGAACCGGAAGCCAAGCTGATGGCCTGGCATGACTTCATCGGTGACAAGGTCAGCACCACTTCGGCCTTCGTGCTAGGTGGTGAGTCGTCCGTCAGCCGCGGTACCACACCGGTGCGTGACAGTTATGAACTGGGCCTGGGCGCCAACTACCGGATGGGCGCGTGGAGCGTCGGCGGTTCTTACAACTATCTGACTTCGAGCGGTTTCGACTCCGACAGCTTTACTGCGAAGGTGCGTTACGCGTTCTGATCCACATCGCGTAAAACCTGTGGGAGCGAGCCTGCTCGCGAGGCGTAGTGTCAGTCGGCAAAAATGCTGGCTGATCCACCGCTTTCGCGAGCAAGCCCGCTCCCACAGGGATGTGCGCTGCAATGTGAGAGCAAGCGGTCTGTCCGCTCATTTGATTGATCTGACTTCCTACAGCTGATAACTGAAGCTGATGCTGTACCTCATCCGGCGGTTGTAGGTGTCCAGTGCTTCATCGGCCATCGGCTTGGCCGCTTCCAGCGCAATGTTGTAGTACTTGGCATCGCCAAAGCGCAGCCCGACCGCCGCCGATGACAGGTCGTTGCTCTGCACCGCCAGTTTGTTGAACCAGGTTTTCGAACGGTCCAGCACCACGTACGGCTGCAGGATGCGCACCCAGTTGCCGTCGCGGTTGAAGCTGTAGTTGACCTCGTAAGCCGCCCCCCAGCCCTTGTCCCCCGACGCCTGATCGTCCGGGTAGCCACGGCCGAAATTCTGCCCGCCGAACACCGCACGCTCACTGTCGGGCAGCGTGTCATCGCTCCAGTACAGCGCCGCCGACAGCACGCCCTGCCAGTTGTCGAAGAACTTGTCGCTCTGTACGCCGGACAGGCGCATCCGGAAAAAGTTGATATCCAGATCCGGGTTATTGGTGTGCGCGCCCATGCCGTCGATGCCCTGGTACAGGCCCGCGCTGAGAATCCGCAGTTGCCGGGCGTCTGACTTGCGCCAGTCACCTTCGATGGCGACGGCGCGGATGTTGGTGCGTTCTTCGACACTCAAGGGGTAGCCGACGACGTTATAGCGGGTGGTGTCGTCGACCGCATAAAGCCTTGCGCCGGCGCTGAGCAACTCGTTGGGCGAAGCGATGATCGGGTGACTGAAACCGATAGAGTAGCGATCGTCTTCCTGATGCGGCTTGAGTTCCAGACCGTTATCCAGTTGCACGTTGGTGCCCGGGTCGGCGCGGTAGCGCGAAGCGAACAGGCTCAGTTGTGTGCCCTCTGCATTGAGGAACTGGTTGTAGTCCAGGCGATAGTAATGCTCTGCGTCGTGCCCTGGCGGAAACAGGCCGCTGAGGGTCAGCTGTTCGCCCATGGCCGTTTGCGAGTTGCTGCTCACGCCGAGCAATGCCTGAGTGCCGTTACGATTGTCTTCGGTGGTGCTCAGGGTGCTGGTGAACGGTTTGCGACTGGCCTGGGCGACCAGGGTCGTGGCACCGTCGGTGGTGCCGGGCGGAGGCACCTGGGCCTGTACCGTCACTCCGGGAATGCGGGTCATCAGTGTGGTATAGCGCTCGAAGGTCTTGCGGGTCAGCGGCCGTTCGGCCTGGATCTTCGCCGCCAGTTTATCGAGCAGGCCTTTGACCCGGCCGACGTCGCCCTGCATCTGGATATCCCTGACGTAGCCTTCCACCAACACCACCCGCGCTACCCCGTCGTCGAACTTTTGTTGAGGCAAGAACGCGTAGGACAGCAGATAACCGTCCTGTTGGTAGCGGCGGGTGATGTTGCGGGTGGCTTCGATCAGGTCGGCAAGGCTGGTCTGGTGACCGATCAGGGGTTTGTAGATTTCGGCCAGTTCGCCGAGTGGATAGATCGTCCCGCCTTCAATCTGCACCGTCTTCAGGGTGATTCTGGTTTCCATCATCAGCGGCTGGGCACTGGCCGCGCCGGGTTCCGGCACTTGCACCGGGGTGGTGGCCGGGCGATAGGCATCGGCCGGCAGATTCGGCACGGGCAGATTGCGAATGGTTTCGTTGCTGTTGAGAAAGCTGGGCAGGGTGTCGGCGAAAGCGGCGGAACTGAGGCTGAGGAACAGCAGGGATGCCATTACGCGCATAGGACACTCCGTGGTCAGGTCGCAGCACAGGGCTGTTTTTTTCCTAAGAAAAAAGCGGAAGATTCGTGGGAATCTTCCGCCCTCAACCAAGCGTAGGCGCTGTAGGTGAGGCCGTCGAATCGGCCAGGTGCAATTTAGCGTTTGTTGCCTCCAAGAGCGCCGGTCAGGCCACCGAGTACGCCACCCAGGCCACCGGTTGCGGTGCCTCCAGTGGTGGTGCCGCCGCTGACCAGTCCGCCGACCGCACCAACGGTAGCGCCGACGTTACTGACGAGACCGCCGACTGCGGTGCCTACCGGATTATTCGTTGCGGCGATTGCACCGCCCAGACCACTGACCGCGCCACCTACCTGATTGGTCAGGCCGGCAACCGGGCTGCCGAGGCCGGTCGCGGCGCCGACTTGTTGGGTCAGGCCGGAGACTGCTGTGGTAACCGGGTTGAGTGCGGCGCCGACGTTGCTGCCCAGTGCTGCCAGTGGCGCTGTGGTGCTGGTTATCGGTGTACCGGAACCACCCAGAACGGTATTGAGCGAGGCGATTACGTTGCCCGCCGATGCGCCGGCCACGCCGCCTGCGCTCACCAGACCATTGTTGTTGCCTGCGTTCAAGCCTGTGCCGACGTTGACCACTGCACCGCCAACGGTTTGCAGCAGGCCGGTACCGCCGAGGCCTCCGCCAAGTCCCCCGCCAAGACCGCCACCCGTGCTTCCACCGGTGCTTGTGCCGCTGCTGACCAGGCCGCCAGCCGTGCTGACCGTGGTGCCGACGTTGCTCAGTGCGCCGCCGAGGGTGTTGGTCACGGGATTGCCATTGCCAGTGCCGGTGACCTGTGTACCCAGCCCGTTTACGGCGCCGCCGACTTGTTGCAGGACACCGTTAAGCGGTGTGCCCAGCCCGGTCGTGTCACCGATTTTGTCGGTGGTGCTTTCAACCATGGCGATCACCGGCACCAGTCCGTTGCCGACACTCTTGGTCACTGAACCGAGTGGGCCGGTCGTTGTTGCCGTGCTGAGGGTGTCACCGAGCATGGTGACTTTTTCGCCAACGCCGTTGAGTACCGGTGCGACTTTGGTGACCACGCCACCCACCACCGGAACGCTGCTGGTCGCCGTGGCGAGTTTCCCGCTCAGATCAGAGACGCCGTTGCCGACATCGGTGACCACGCCGCCGACCGAGGAAGCGGTCACACCGAGCCCATTGTCGACTGTTCCCAGCTTGCCGATGCCGTTGGTCAAGCCATTACCCAATGTGCTGACTACGTTGCCGGCGGTGTTGGCTGCGCTTTGTACGACGCCACCGACGACAGGAACAGTGCCCAGGGAGTCGCCGATCTGGCCGACGCCATCGCCGACGCCGGCGACGGTTTTGCCGACATCCTGCACTAGCGAGTTGGTCACTACCGGAGTGGTGGTCGGGGTAGTTGGGGTAGTCGGGCCAGTTGGACCCGTGGGGCCGGTGGGGCCTGTCGGGCCAGTTGGCCCTGTAGGTCCGGTCGGCCCGGTCGGCCCGACCGGACCGGTAATCACTGTCGTGCCGCCAGTTCCACCGGTGCCGCCGGTTCCGGAAGTACCGCCCGTGCCGCCAGTACCGCTCGTGCCATCTGTACCGGAGCTGCCCGAAGACCCGGACGTTCCTGCCGTACCACTGGCTGGAGACGAACTGCCGGAACTGCTGTGATGCCCGCCACCGCCACTGCTGCAACCAGCGAGGCCGAGGGAGAAGATCAATGCCAAAGCGATTGCTGATTTGGACCACGCAAATTGAGTTTTCATGATTGAGTTCCTTGCACCTGTCACAACGTTCGTTGTATTCGATGGCCCGCCGGTTCTAGCGCCGGCAATGCCTCCGTCCGTTGTGCTCATATCAATCGCGCGACTGGATCCTCGCCATTCTCAAGTTGGTATTAACGCCTTTATATACATAGCGGTGTACAGGACCTAAGGACTAATACCCAAGGTATAAACGGGCAAAAAAAAGCCTTGAGAATCAAGGCTTGGTGCGTTGCCGGAAAAGGGCTCGTGCGGGTGAAAACTTAAGTGATATATACACAATTTACAGGCTTGGCCGGCCTTGAAGAGGGAGACAAAGCCCCCTCTTCAGCGATCAGGCAATCGGCTGCCACTGACCGACCATGTGCTCCAGGTCGCCTGCACCGATCAAACGCAGTTCACCGCTGGAGCCTGCTGCACTCGCCAGCAAAGTCACCTCACTGGGTAAACGCACCGGTTTGTGAAAAAACACGCTGACCTCAAGGTTGGCCTTGGGCAGGTGATCACTCAGCGCTGCGAGCGTACGGGCCTTGTTCCACAAACCGTGAGCGATAGCCGTGGGGAAGCCGAAGAGCTTGGCACTGGCGGCGCTCAGGTGAATCGGGTTGTAGTCGCCCGAGACTTTGGCGTATTGCCGACCGATATCGGCCGGTGCTTTCCACTGCGCAACCTGCGTCAGGATCTGCGTGGGTTCCCAACGTTGCTCGACGGGTTCGCCGTCGAGTTTCACGCCGCGACAGAGCATCTGGCTTTCCGCCTCCCACAGCGGCCCGAGTTGATCATCGAGAGTGGTCAGCACATCGAAGGTCGCGCCTTTGGGATGCGGCTGCAGGTTGTGCACCCGCACACTGACTTGCGCGCGACTGATCCCGCCCATCGGCCGCAGCACGCGAATGCGGTTGCTCAGGTGAATCAGCCCCAGCAGCGGGAATGGAAACTCCTTCGCCGTGAGCAATTGCATCTGCAGGGCGAACGCGAGGATGTGTGGATAAGTCGGCGGCAGCAGTCCGTCATCGGTAAATCCACAGACCTTGCGATAGTCCGCCAGCCGCTTGCGGTCGATGTCGATCCAACAGCGTAAACCGCTGTCGGGCAGGGTGGTGCCGGTGATCTTGCGTCGTGTAGCGGCCCGCGCATACAGGCCGGGCAGACTCGGTTCGCGATCCAGCGTGTGCCATTCGATGCTCATGCCTAGGCCCCCAGAACACTTTGTCCACAGACCCGCAGCGCCTGCCCGGTGAACGCGCCGGTGCCCGGTTGCGCCAGCCACGCGACCGCTTCGGCGACGTCCTGCGGCAAACCGCCCTGGCCCAGCGAACTCATGCGCCGCCCGGCTTCGCGCAAGGCGAACGGAATGTGCGCGGTCATCTGGGTTTCGATGAAGCCCGGGGCCACGGCGTTGATGCTGATGCCGCGTTCGTGCAGCGTTGGCGCCCAGGCCTGCGCCAGACCGATGAGGCCGGCCTTGCTCGCGGCGTAGTTGGTCTGTCCGCGATTGCCGGCGATGCCGCTGATCGAGGCCAGCAGAATCACCCGCGCATTGTCGTGCAGGGTGCCGCTGTCGAGCAGCGCCTTGGTCAGCACTTGCGGGGCATTGAGGTTGACCGCCAGCACCGCGTCCCAGAATTCCGGGGTCATGTTGGCCAAGGTCTTGTCGCGCGTGATCCCGGCGTTGTGCACCAGAATGTCGAGGCCGTCCGGCAGTTGTTCGATCAGTTGCGCGGCGGCATCTTCGGCGCAGATATCAAGGGTGATCGCCCGGCCGCCAAGACGTGCGGCGAGGGCTTCCAGATCAGTCTTGGCGGGGGGGACGTCGAGCAGAATCACCTCGGCGCCATCGCGGGCGAGTGTTTCGGCGATTGATGCGCCGATCCCGCGTGCCGCGCCGGTGACCAGTGCCCTGCGTCCGGCCAATGGCCGGGTCCAATCGGTGACCGGCGTGGCACACGGGCTCAGGCGAATCACCTGCCCGGAGACAAAGGCACTTTTCGGCGAAAGGAAAAACCGCAGCGGGCCTTCCAGTTGATCTTCGGCACCCTCACCGACATAGATCAGTTGCAGCGTGCCGCCACTGCGCAGCTCCTTGGCCAGCGAGCGTGAAAAACCTTCGAGCGCCCGTTGCGCACTGGAGGCGAAGGGCTCGCGCAGGGTTTCCGGGGCGCGGCCGAGAATCACCAGATGTGCGCTGCTGTCGAGATTTTTCATCAGCGGCTGGAAGAACTCGCGCAGCTGTTTGAGCTGGTCGGTGTGCTGCAGATCGCTGGCGTCGAATACCACGGCCTTGAGTTTCGGCCCGTGCCCGGGAATCCACACGGTGGCCAGCGACGGTTCGGTGCCATAGCTGTAGATCGCATCGGTCAGGCGGTTGGCAAACGCATTGACCCGCTCGGCCAGCGGCCCGCCGCCGATCAGCAGCGCACCGTCCACCGGCCGCAGGCGTCCGGCCTGCCAGCGTTCCAGCCGCACCGGCGACGGCAGGCCCAAAGCCCCGACCAGACGGTGGCCGATGGATGAGTTGGCGAAGTCGATATAGCGGTCAGACATGGAACGCTCTCCAAAAGTTGGGGTTCAAAGTGTGGACTACCAACGGCAATCAATCGTTCGATCCACACAATAAGGCCTACGCTAGAACAGCAGAGTAGACCACCGTCCCTGTGGGAGCTGGCTTGCCAGCGATGGCGGAGTGTCAGCCACTGGAAATGCTGGATGTGCCGGCCCTATCGCTGGCAAGCCAGCTCCCACAGGGATTTCCATGAATTCGGATCAACAAGGAGCTTTTCATGAGTCAGCTGCGCCGCGTCGCCATCATCGGTGGTAACCGTATCCCTTTCGCCCGCTCCAACGGGCCGTACGCCACTGCCAGCAATCAGGTGATGCTCACCGCCGCGCTTGAAGGCCTGATCGAACGCTATAACCTGCACGGCCTGCGGATTGGCGAAGTGGTGGCGGGTGCGGTGCTTAAATTGTCACGGGATATGAATCTGACCCGCGAATGCGTGCTCGGCTCGCGGCTGTCACCGGCCACTCCGGCCTATGACATCCAGCAAGCCTGCGGCACCGGGCTGGAAGCTGCGCTGCTGGTGGCCAACAAAATCGCCCTCGGCCAGATTGACTGCGGCATTGCCGGTGGCGTCGACACCACCTCGGACGCGCCGATCAGCGTCAGCGAAGGCCTGCGCAAAATCCTCCTGCAGGCCAACCGCGCCAAGACCACCGGCGACAAGCTGAAAACCTTTCTGCAACTGCGACCACGGCACCTGATCCCGGAATTTCCGCGTAATGGCGAGCCACGCACCGGCCTGTCGATGGGCCAGCACTGCGAACTGATGGCGCAGACCTGGAACATTCCCCGTGAAGAACAGGATCAACTGGCCCTCGAAAGCCATCACAAACTCGCCGCGTCCTACAGCGAAGGCTGGCACAACGATCTGATGACGCCGTTTCTCGGCCTGACCCGTGACAACAACCTGCGCCCGGACCTGACCCTGGAAAAACTCGCCACGCTCAAACCCGCTTTCGAAAAAAGCGCCAAGGGCACGCTGACGGCAGGCAACTCCACGCCACTCACCGACGGCGCCTCAGTGGTGCTGCTGGGCAGCGAGGAATGGGCGAAAGAACGTGGTTTGCCGATCCTCGCGTATCTGCGCGATGGCGAAGCGGCGGCGGTGGATTTCGTCAACGGCGCCGAAGGTCTGTTGATGGCGCCGGTGTATGCAGTGCCGCGCTTGCTGGCGCGTAATGGGCTGACCTTGCAGGATTTCGATTACTACGAAATTCATGAAGCATTCGCTGCGCAGGTGCTGTGTACGCTCAAGGCCTGGGAAGATCCCGAATACTGCAAGACGCGCCTGGGGCTGGACGCGCCGCTGGGCTCGATCGACCGCAGTCGATTGAATGTGAAAGGCAGCTCGCTGGCGGCGGGGCATCCATTTGCCGCGACCGGCGGGCGAATTGTCGCGAACCTGGCGAAACTGCTGGATGCAGCAGGCAAGGGCAGGGGGCTGGTCTCGATCTGTGCTGCTGGCGGCCAGGGCGTCACCGCAATTATCGAACGCTGAGCGCAATCCCCCTGTGGGAGCGGGCTTGCTCGCGAAGGGGTCGTGTCAGGCGCCGTCATTGTGTCTGACAGACCGCTTTCGCGAGTAAGCCCGCTCCCACAGGGGAAATGAATGCCAATGTCAGATTCTGTCGCAAATGCCCTCGACGCCGATTACCAACATTTCAAACCGGCTCAGCTATGATCGGCAAAGCTCGATTATTTCGGCACAGTGTGTGCATCCATAGGGTTCACAGGTCGGCACCCCCTCCCCGTAGCGCGAGGATTGCCGTATAACGAGTGACATTCGCGTGTTTGGTAATAAAGGACCCACAATAAAAGCTGATGAAGACTCCAAAACGCATTGAACCCCTGATCGAAGACGGTCTGGTCGACGAAGTGCTGCGCCCACTCATGAGTGGTAAAGAAGCAGCTGTTTATGTGGTGCGCTGCGGTAACCAGTTACGTTGCGCGAAGGTCTACAAGGAGGCGAACAAACGCAGTTTCCGCCAGGCAGCCGAGTATCAGGAAGGTCGCAAGGTGCGTAACAGCCGGCAGGCCCGGGCGATGGCCAAGGGCTCGAAATTCGGTCGCAAAGAGACCGAAGACGCCTGGCAGAACGCCGAAGTCGCGGCGCTGTTCCGTCTGGCCGGTGCCGGTGTGCGAGTGCCCAAGCCATACGACTTTCTTGATGGCGTGCTGCTGATGGAACTGGTGGCCGACGAGTATGGTGATGCCGCGCCGCGTCTGAACGACGTGGTGCTGGAGCCGGATCAGGCCCGCGAGTATCACGCGTTCCTGATCTCGCAGATCGTGCTGATGTTGTGTACCGGTCTGGTGCACGGTGACCTCTCGGAGTTCAACGTGCTGCTGACCCCGACCGGCCCGGTGATCATCGACCTGCCGCAGGCGGTGGATGCCGCCGGTAACAACCACGCGTTCAGCATGCTCGAACGGGATGTGGGCAACATGGCGTCGTACTTCGGGCGCTTTGCCCCGGAGCTGAAGCAGACCCGCTACGCGAAGGAAATGTGGGCGTTGTACGAAGCCGGCACCTTGCACCCCAACAGCGTGCTGACCGGTGAGTTCGACGATCCGGAAGATCTGGCCGACGTTGGCGGTGTGTTGCGCGAGATCGAAGCGGCGCGTCTCGACGAAGAGCGCAAGCAGGCGATCCGTGCGGCGGATGACGAGCCCAAGGGCAAGTCCGACGAACCACCGCCGCCACCGTGGATGCAATAAGCGCTTGAACAGAAACCCGGCTTCGGCCGGGTTTTTTGTGTTTGCTTTCATTACCAAATCCGCCGCTGATCCCCTGTGGGAGCGGGCTTGCTCGCGAAGGCGGTCTGTCAGCCAACAAGGATGGCAGCTGATACGGCCCCTTCGCGAGCAAGCCCGCTCCTACAGGGTTTTGTGGTGTTCCTGGAATGTGTGTGGGAATCTTGTCGCCCCTCGCACACTCAAGGATTGAATGTGAACGCTCGCCTCATCATCACCGCCCGGCTGATCTCCGACTTCGGCGCCTTTCTCAACATGGTCGCGCTGGCGACCTATGTCTACCTGCTGAGCAACAGCGCCATGAGCGTCGGGATCTTTCTCGCCAGCCGGGTTGGCGGGGGGATTTTTGCCAGTCTGATCGGTACGCGCTTCTATCGGCGCTGGAGTGGCCGGGTGCCGCTGATCGCCTTCGATCTGCTGCGCGCGACGCTGCTTGGCCTGCTGTTGATCCTGCCGCTGAGCCAGCAGGCGTTGCTGTTGCCGGTGATCGCCTTCGGCCTGGGTTTTGGCAATTCGATGTTCGCCATCGGCCTCAACAGCCAGTTGCCGAAGCTGATCGACCCGGCGCAGCTACTGAAAACCAATGCCTGGATCACCTCGGCGTCATCCGCAGCGATGGTCGGCGGCAGTCTGGTCTCCGGCTTGCTGGTGGCGGCATTTGGTTTCGCAACGGTGTTTGCGCTCAACGCACTGACCTATGTGCTGGCGGCGTTGTTGATTGCGCCGTTGCGCTTCGCCGCTGCAGAAGTCAGCGAGCAAGCAACCAGCGAACGCGGCGAATGGTCAGCTCTGAAACAAGGCCTGCGCAGCGCTCCGGTGATCGCCGCGATGCTTGCCGTGACCATGGCCGACACCTTGGGCAGTGCCGCGCACAACGTCGGATTCCCGATCATCTCCAAACTGCTGACCCCTGATTCGGCCAGCACCACGCTGGGCCTGATGCTGGCGGTGTGGGCCAGCGGAAAACTGCTCGGCGCACGGATTGCCAGTCGCCTCAAAGGCACGGATAGCCGTGATTTGGAGCGACGGTATTTCTTTGGCGTGGCGTTGATGTCCTGCGGTTTTATCCTGATGTTCCAGCAGCACAGCCTTTACGGTCTGCTGCTGTTTTCGCTGCCGGCGGGGCTGGGGGACGGTTTCTCCGAAGTCAGCCTGATGTCGCGTCTGCAGCGTGAACCGGAGCATTTTCGCCTGCCGATTTTCAGTTTTCTGACCTTGCTGCAAATGACCGGGTTCGGCGTCGGCATGCTGGTTGCCGCGCCGTTTTACGGCTGGTGGACGCCGGGTGCCGTGGTCATGCTGTTCCACGGCATCCCGCTGGGTACGCTGTTGACCGTGAAGCTGCTGGCGCTCAGGCGCGGGCGGGTTGCGCGCAGCAGCCCGACGCCAGTTCCTTGAGGATCGGGCAGTCGGGGCGATGGTCGCCATTGCAGTGCTCGACCAGGTCCTGCAGGGTGTCGCGCAACTCGCCGAGCTCGCGGATCTTCTGGTTCAGCTCGTCGATGTGCTGACGCGCCAGGGCCTTCACATCGGCGCTGGCGCGTTGCCGGTCCTGCCACAGGGTCAGCAGCTTGCCGACTTCCTCCAGAGAAAATCCCAGATCCCGCGAGCGCTTGATGAACGCCAGCGTGTGCAGGTCATCATCGCTGTAGACCCGGTAGCCGCTGTCGGTGCGATGGGCAGCCTTGAGCAGGCCGATCGACTCGTAATAGCGGATCATCTTTGCGCTCAGGCCACTGTGCCGGGCCGCTTGGCCGATGTTCATCGCTGTTCCTCCAGATCCTTCGGTTTCCAGGTTTTCAACAGTAGCGCATTGCTCACCACGCTGACGCTCGACAATGCCATCGCCGCGCCGGCCAGCACCGGGTTGAGGAAGCCGAACGCCGCCAGCGGAATGCCGATCAGGTTGTAGACGAAGGCCCAGAACAGGTTCTGGCGGATCTTCGCGTAGGTCTTGCGGCTGATCTCCAGCGCCGCCGGCACCAGCCGTGGATCGCCGCGCATCAAGGTGATGCCGGCGGCATGCATCGCCACGTCGGTGCCGCCGCCCATGGCGATGCCGATGTCGGCCGCCGCCAGTGCAGGGGCGTCGTTGATGCCGTCGCCGACCATCGCCACCACCCCGGTTTTCTTCAGTTCGGCGACGGTCGCGGCTTTGTCGGCGGGGAGCACTTCGGCGTGAACATTTTCAATGCCCAGCGCCTCGGCCACCACGCGCGCGCTGCCACTGTTGTCGCCAGTCAGCAGATGACTGTGGATCCCTCGGGCGGCCAATTGCTGTACCGCTTGCAGTGCGCCGGGCTTGAGCGTGTCACCGAAGGCGAACAACCCAAGCACCCGCGCTTCTGGGCTTTGCTCGATCAGCCACGACAAGGTCCGGCCTTGGCTTTCCCAGGCCTTGGCGGACTCGGCGAGGTGGCCGGCGCTCAAGCCGCTTTCTTCCAGCAAGCGCCGATTGCCCAGCGCCAGGCGCCGACCGGCAAGCGTGCCGGCGATGCCGCGCCCGGTCAGGGACTGGCTGTCGCTGACATCCGGCACCTGCAAGCCGCGCTCGGCGGCAGCGTCCAGCACGGCTTTGGCCAGCGGGTGCTCACTGCCGCGTTGCAGGGCACCAGCCAGTGTCAGCAGGTTATTTTCATCGCCATCCAGCGCACTGAAATGCGCGATGCGCGGGGTGCCGGAAGTCAGCGTGCCGGTCTTGTCGAAGACCACGTTGTCGACTTCATGGGCACGTTCCAGCGCTTCGGCGTCCTTGATCAGAATGCCGTGACGCGCAGCCACACCCGTGCCGGCCATGATCGCCGTCGGGGTGGCGAGGCCGAGGGCGCACGGACAGGCAATCACCAGCACAGCGACCGCGTTGATCAATGCGGTTTCCATGGGCGCGCCGTACAGCCACCAGCCGATCAGTGTCGCCAAAGCGATCAGCAACACGGTGGGCACGAACACCTGACTGACTTTATCCACCAGTTTCTGGATCGGCGCTTTCGCCGCTTGAGCGTCCTCGACCAGACGGATGATCCGCGCCAGCACACTTTCCGCACCGAGGGCGGTGGTGCGCACCAGCAGTCGACCTTCACCGTTGATCGCACCGCCGGTGACCTGGTCGCCCGGCTGTTTTGGCACCGGCAGGCTTTCGCCGCTGATCAGCGCTTCGTCCGCGTGGCTCTGGCCTTCGAGCACTTCGCCGTCGACCGGGAAACGTTCGCCGGGTTTGACCAGCACCTGATCATTCAGGCGCAGAGCGCTGATCGCCACGTCTTGCTCGCGACCGTCAATGACCTGAATCGCCCGTTCCGGACGCAAGGCTTCGAGGGCGCGGATGGCGCTGGCGGTCTGGCGTTTGGCGCGGCTTTCCAGGTATTTGCCGAGGAGCACCAGGGCGATCACCACCGCCGAGGCTTCGAAATACAGATGCGGCATGCGCCCGGCGGCGGTGGCCCATTCGTACAGGCTCAAGCCATAACCGGCGCTGGTGCCGAGGGCGACCAGCAAGTCCATGTTACCGGCCCCGGCGCGCACGGCTTTCCACGCGGCCACGTAAAACCGCGCACCGAAAATGAATTGCACCGGGGTGGCGAGGGCGAATTGCGCCCAGGCCGGGAGCATCCAGTGGATGCCGAACGGTTGTAGCAACATCGGCAGCACCAGCGGCAAGGCCAGGGCGATGGCGCAGATCAGTGCCCAGCGTTCATGTTGCAGGCGCTGTTGCTGGTTATCGGTAGTGGGGTGATCGGCTTGCCAGACGCTGGCCGAGTAGCCGGCCTTGCTCACCGCGTCGAGCAGCGATTGCGGGTCGACCTGACCGAGCAATTCGAGGTGTGCGCGTTCGTTGGCGAGGTTGACGCTGACGCTCTTCACCCCGGGGACTTTGTTCAGGGCGCGTTCGACGCGACCGACGCACGAGGCGCAGGTCATGCCGTCGATGCTCAATTCCATGGTCTGCTGCGGCACGCTGTAACCGGCGCGCTGCACCGCCTCCATCAACGCCGGCAAGCTGCCACCCGGTGCCTGGACGCGAGCCTGTTCGGTGGCGAGATTGACGCTGACGCCACTGGCGCCGCTGACTTTGCGCAACGCCCGCTCGACACGCCCGGCGCAACTGGCGCAGGTCATGCCGGCAATCGGCAGATCGAAGGTGATGGAATCGGACATCGGTCTTACTCCCTGTAGAAGATGCCTACAAGGATCAACCTTGCCACGCGGGCAAGGTCAAGCGCCAATATTTGACTCAGCACAAAACCAATGTGGGAGCGGGCTTGCTCGCGAAAGCGCTGTGTCAGTCAACATCATCGCTGAATGACACACCGCATTCGCGAGCAAGCCCGCTCCCACATTTGGCGTTTCGCTTAGTATTCGAGGGCGGCAGGTCGCAGGTACAAGCCTTTGGCATTTGCCGCGATCCGGTACTTGAGCACATCGCCGGCCTTGAGCGAGATCTCCTGCGCCGGCGGTGCCAGCATGCCTGCCTGGCAACCCGGCACCTGGCCAGGCAACTGTTTCAGACGAATGGAAATCGTGCCGTGGGGCAGGTTGAACGAAGTGGTCTGTTCCTGCAGCAGGCGCCCAGCGAGTTGATCATTAACGTACACGCCAATCTCGCAGGGAGTCGGCACTTCCAGACGCTCGCGCGAGATGATCAGAACGGCGTAGTCCTCACCGGTCGCGTTGGCCTGGGGCAGGGCGGCAAAGAGGCTGAGCAAGCCAAACAGGCTGAAAGCTGACCAGCGCATGGCTGAATCTCCTGAGTTTGAGTCATTGGTGTGCGCAGCTTGGCTGAGCGCAGCGCCGATTGCCAGCCCGGCATTTTTTTCCAGAACTTGACCTTGCCATGGTGGCAAGCTCGACACTGCCGGCAACCTCACTCAAGGGAGTCAATCCATGCAAGTGTTCAATGTTCAAGGCATGTCCTGCGGCCATTGTGTCAATGCCATCACCCACGCCGTGCAGGCGAAAGATCCGGCGGCCAGCGTGCGGGTCGATCTGGCGGCCAAAGAAGTCGGCGTCGAGAGTTCGCTCAGCGCGGAGCAGGTGATCGAGGTTATCAGCGAAGAGGGTTATCCGGTGAAATTGGCCGGGTGACCAAAAGCCAAAAGATCGCAGCCTGCGGCAGCTCCTACAGGGTATTGGTGCGACTCCTGTAGGAGCTGCCGAAGGCTGCGATCTTTTGATCTTTGCAGTGCAGTTCGTCTGACTTTCTAATAGTTAGCGAGCTATCGGAATGTTCAAGGTGTCTCAGCGCGGCTAGACTGTCGGGCTGCCGACTTCTATCCAACCTGGATGCCTGATGAACTTCCGTACCATTCTGATTCTCGGTGCCTTGAGCGCCTTCGGTCCGCTGGCGATCGACTTCTATTTGCCGGCGTTTCCGTCGATGGCGCTGGCCTTTGGCACTGATGAAAAGCATGTGCAACTGACCTTGGCGGCGTATTTCGCCGGCCTGTCGATCGGTCAATTGCTATACGGCCCGGTGGCCGACCGTTTTGGGCGGCGCCTGCCACTGCTGGTCGGTGTCGGGCTGTTCACCCTGGCCTCGCTGGCCTGTGCCTATGCACCGAATCTGGAATGGCTGATCGGCGCGCGTTTCGTTCAGGCGCTGGGCGGCTGCGCGGGGATGGTAATTTCACGAGCGGTGGTCAGCGACAAGTGCGATGCGGTCGGTTCGGCCAAAGTCTTTTCGCAGTTGATGCTGGTGATGGGCCTGGCGCCGATCCTCGCGCCGCTGCTCGGCGGTCTGCTGGTCAACACCACGGGTTGGCAGTCGATCTTCCTCGTGCTGACCGGCTTCAGTGCACTGGCCGGCCTCGCTGTGGCACTGGGTCTGCCGGAAAGTCTGCCGGACTACGTGCCGCGCCAGCCGTTGTCCGGTGCGTTGCGCCAATACGGCCGGTTGTTCGGCGACCGGGTGTTTCTCGGCCACGCCCTGACCGGCGGCATCGCAGTTGCCGGGATGTTTTCCTACATCGCCGGTTCGCCGTTCGTCTTCATCAAACTCTATGGCGTACCGGCCGAGCATTTCGGCTGGCTGTTCGGCACCAACGCAGCGGGTTTCATTCTGGTGGCCCAGGTCAACGCGCGGCTGTTGGCCAAGCGCGGTCCGGCCTTCCTGCTGTCGCGGGCGGTGTGGGTGTATCTGTTGGCCGGTGTCTCTTTGCTCGCGGTCAGCTCGTTGCACACCGAAGCCTTGTGGCCGCTGTTGATTCCGTTGTTCGTGTGTATTGCCAGCCTCGGCTGCATCCTGCCAAACGCAGCGGCGTGTGCGATGAACGGTCAGGGCGCGCGCGCCGGCAGTGCCTCGGCACTGATGGGTTGCCTGCAGTTCAGCGTGGCTTCCGGCGCGGCTTCGCTGGTGGGCGTTCTGCACGACGGCAGCGCCATACCGATGGCCATGGTCATCAGCCTGTGTGGATTACTGGTGGTGAGTGTCGCGATGTACACCCGGCATTTGCAGAATGTTCGGGCGTTGGCGCAAGCACAGGCCGAAGCCTGATACGTCAGCCAGCAGCGCGTTGCTGTCCGGAGTCGGGAATCTGATGCGGCGCGTGCAGGCGCGCTTCAAGGGTGCGGGTGAAGGCGAGAGCCTCGGCTTCACTGCGAAATGTCACGGCGTGCTGGTCCAGACGAACCTGCCATTGGGACTTTGCCACTTCTTTTATCAGGATCTTCATTGCTGACCTCCCTTGCGTAAAAGATGTATCGCAGAGGCTTCGAGTGTAGACCTGAATACGATCGCATTTGTGACAACGGAGAAGCATCTGACTGACGGCAAAAATCAGCGCCAGCCCTTGAATGGTCTGGCGCTGATTGCGGTCTTCGGATTCTTAGAAACTTTCTAAAACAATTTTCCCCTTGGCTTTGCCACTTTCCAGCAACTCGTGCGCGCGGCGCAGGTTCGCCGCGTTGATCGTGCCGAAATGCTCGCCCACCGTAGTCTTCAACGTTCCCGCATCAATCAGATCGGCCACGCGGTTGAGCAGTTTGTGTTGTTCGATCATGTCCGGGGTTTCGAACAGCGAGCGGGTGTACATGAACTCCCAGTGCAGCGACAGGCTCTTGCGTTTGAGCTTGCTCACGTCCAGCGACTTCGGATCGTCGATCAACGCCAGTTTGCCTTGCGGTGCCAGCGCCTCGACCAGTTGATCCAGGTGCAGATCGGTCTGGGTCAGGCTGGCGACATGGGTCACGTGATCGATGCCGGCGCGTTTCAGTTCTTCGCTCAGCGGCTGGCTGTGGTCGATCACCAGGTCGGCGCCCAGCTCCGTCACCCAGTCGCGAGTCTGTGCGCGGGACGCGGTGCCGATGACCTTCAGGCCGGTCAACTGGCTGGCCAGTTGGGTGAGGATCGAACCGACGCCGCCAGCGGCGCCGACGATCAGCAGGCTCTGACCTTCATCGGTCTTGCCCTCACGGATCTGCAGGCGTTCGAACAGCAGCTCCCACGCGGTGATCGCGGTCAGCGGCAGCGCAGCAGCTTCGGCGAAGCCGAGGGATTTCGGCATGTGGCCAACAATGCGCTCGTCGACCACGTGCAGCTCGCTGTTGCCACCGGCACGGGCGATGGAGCCGGCGTAAAACACTTTGTCGCCGGCCTTGAACAGCGTCACTTCACTGCCGACGGCCTTGACCACACCGGCGACGTCCCAGCCCAGCACTTTTGCTGCGCCGTTTTCCGGCGCCACGTTCTGCCGCACCTTGGTGTCGACTGGGTTGACCGAGATGGCTTTGACTTCCACCAGCAGGTCGCGCGGCCCGGCGACCGGCTCCGGCAGTTCGATGTCTTGCAGGGATTTTTCGTCGCTGATCGGCAGGGAGGCGTAATAGGCGATGGCTTTCATGACTTGCTCCGTAACGGTAATAGAAGAAGGGCTCAGGCGATGGCGCCCAGACGTTTCAATTGGAAGTGTTCGATGCAGTGGCCGGCGGTGGCCTGGAAGTTCTGAAAATGCGCGCTGGCGTTGTGCGCCTGGAGGATTTCCTCGCTGGCCCAATGTTCGATCACATAAAAAGTCAGCGGATCGGCCAGGTCGCGGTGCAGGTCGTACTGGCTGCAACCCTCCTCGGCGCGGCTCGGTTCAACCAGTGCGCGCAGGGCGTTTTCGAGGGTGTCCTGCTGGCCGGGTTTGGCGATCAGGGTGGCGATGGCGGTGAATGCTTGGGACATGTTTGGCTCCAGTCGCGGGATAAATTCGCTTGAGCAGATCATTGGCTATTTCTCGGCGCGATAAAACCGGCTAAAAGAGCAGTCTCTTTCAATATTTTTTTGATAATCGAGGCTGAGAATGCTGCGTTTCGACGATTTGCAGTTGTTCGTTCGTGCGGCGGATCTCGGCAGCCTGTCTGCGGCGGCGCGGGTGATGGACATGTCTGCCGCTGTGGCCAGCGCCGCACTCAAACGTATCGAACAGCAACTGGGTGTGCGTCTGCTGGCGCGTTCGACCCGCAGCCTGCGCCTGACTGCCGAGGGCGAAGGCTTTCTCGAATATGCCCGGGCCGCGTTGAGTTCGCTGGACGAAGGCCGGCGTTTTCTCTCCAGCGCGCAGGATCAGGTCAGCGGCATCCTGCAGTTGTCGGCGCCTTCGGATTTCGGCCGCAACCTGTTGTTGCCATGGCTCGACGAGTTTCAGCGCGAGCATCCGAAGCTGACCGTGCGCCTGCTGCTCGGTGACCGCATCGCCGACCTGTTCCGCCAGCCGGTGGACATCGCCCTGCGCTATGGCGAGCCGGAGGACTCGAGTCTGGTCGCCTTACCCATCGCCCCGGACAATCGCCGCGTGCTTTGCGCATCTCCAGCGTACCTGGCGCGCCACGGTGAGCCGCGTCCGCTCGAACAACTGGCGCAGCACAATTGCCTGCTGTACATGCTCGGCAGCCGGGTACACGACCATTGGAGTTTTCATGACGGCAAACGTGAAGTCGGGCTGACGGTCAGTGGCGATCGCTTCAGCGATGACGCCGACGTCGTGCGGTTGTGGGCGGTGGCGGGGGCAGGAATCGCCTACAAGTCGTGGCTCGATGTCGGCGCGGATGTCCTCGCCGGACGCCTCAAAGTGTTGCTGCCGGAACTGCTCTGCGAGCGTGCTCCGCTGAATCTGTTGTGCGCCCATCGCGCACAATTGAGTAAGCCGGTGAACCTTTTGAGGGAAATGCTCGCCAGCCGATGCGCCGAATTGAGTAGTCAATTTCCCCATTTCCCGAAAGTTGATCATTAGTCGCAGGCAATTAGCGAAATTTCTCTCAGGAACTATCACCATTCGTGTCAGCCACGGCGCAGGAAGCGGCGTGCATCCCGCTTATACTAGCCACCGCCTCAAACCTGCACCGATAACCGGCCAGGACAGAATCCGGCCGGTTTTTGCAGGGCCGGGCGAGCGCTGTACAAACGCCGCGGACACGCCATTGACGGGGGCAGCAGCACTGGCCTGGCGTGCTCCGGTTCATGGCGTTTTACCCGTCTTGGCCGACGACACATTAGTGGTCAAGATGTCTTCGAGCAGTAGACGATACGATTCAACAGGGAGTGAATACATGGAACATGCACCTTGCATCAGCCAGATCGCCACGCTGCTGGCCGACCCCAAGCGCAGTGCGATGATGTGGGCGTTGATGGATGGCTCGGCCCGCCAGACCGAAGAGCTGGCGCTGCTGGCAGGGTTGTCGCCATCCTCGGCCAGTGCGCATCTGGGGCGTTTGTCCGGCGGGGGCCTGTTGAAGGTCGAGGTTCGCGGGCGCAAGCGCTTTTTCCGCCTGGCTGCCCCGGAAATCGCAGCGGCCATCGAAGCTCTGGCCAGCGCCACGATCGCCAGCGCACCGCGGGACATTCCTCACGTATTCAAACGCTCGACGCCGAGCGCCAATCCCCAGACCGCGCCGTCTTCGCTGCTGCGTGCGCGCTTTTGCGATGATCATTTGGGGGGCACGCTGGCCGCCGATCTGTATCAGCGTCTGCTCGATGCCGGCTGGCTCGAACAGATCGAGCAGCGGGTCGTGGTGACGCTCAAAGGCTCGACGCAACTGGCCAACCGCGGGGTGTTCATTCAGGCCCTCGCCCATCGCAAGGCCCAGGTGGCGTGCGCCTGCCCAGACTGGAGCGAACGGCGCCCGCACCTGGGCGGCTCACTCGGCGCGGCGGTGCTGCAACTGTTCATGCAGTCCGGCTGGCTGGCGCTGCCCAAGGATTCCCGCGCGTTGCAGGTGACCCCGGCCGGGCAACGTGAAATCCACCGTTTCGCCAAGGAAACCGAGCTGGAATTGGCGTAGTAGAGCGTTCGCCGGCCGACACTTCGACGCTGGCGTCGCCTGTGACTGCGAACAGGTCGTATCCAGAAAAAGCGCTGAGGCGTAATCCCGCACACTCGATCCGCACACATTGTGGAGGGGGGATGGGACATGGATACGCGAAACTTCAGCGCGGCAGAACGCCTGGAACGGCTACCGCTCAGCGGTTATCACCGGGTCATTTTCATCATCATCGCCCTGGCGTTCTTTTTCGATTCCATGGACCTGGCCATGATGACGTTCCTGCTCGGCTCGATCAAAACCGAGTTTGGCTTGAGCAGTGCACAAGCAGGCCTGCTCGCCAGTTCGAGTTTCTTCGGCATGGTGCTGGGGGCGTCGCTGTCGGGCATGCTCGCCGACCGCTTCGGGCGCAAACCGGTGTTCCAGTGGAGCATCGTGCTGTGGGGCGTGGCCAGTTACCTGTGTTCGACCGCGCAAACGGTGGAGAGCCTGACGCTGTTCCGCATCCTGCTCGGAATCGGCATGGGCATGGAGTTTCCGATTGCGCAGTCGATGCTTTCGGAGCTGATCCCGGCGCAACGGCGCGGACGCTACATTGCATTGATGGATGGTTTCTGGCCGCTGGGTTTCGTTGCTGCCGGGGTGCTGTCGTACTTCCTGCTGCCGTTGATTGGCTGGCGCGACATCTTTCTGGTGTTGGCGGTGCCGGCGGTATTCGTGCTGGCGATCCGTTTCTTCATTCCCGAATCACCGCGCTGGCTGGAACAGGCCGGACGCCACGAAGCCGCGGATAAGGTCCTCGGCGCCATCGAGGCGCGCGTGCGTACATCGCTCGGTGTCGCGACGCTGCCGGAGCCGGTGCGCCTGCCAAGGACAGTGACGCCGCCGGGCAACTTCTTCTCGGCGCTGAAGCAGATCTGGTCGCCACAATACCGCCAGCGCACCACGATGATCTGGAGCCTGTGGTTTTTCGCCTTGCTCGGTTTCTACGGGCTGACGTCGTGGCTCAGTGCGTTGTTGCAACAGTCGGGTTTTGCCGTGACCCAGTCGGTGTATTACACCGTGCTGATATCGCTGGGCGGGATTCCCGGGTTCCTGATGGCGGCGTGGCTGGTGGAACGCTGGGGGCGCAAGCCGGTGTGCATCGTGACGTTGCTCGGCGGCGGGGTGATGGCGTTTCTCTACGGACAGAGCGCGGTGTTCGGCGGCAACGTCTCGTTGCTGATCAGCTCCGGGCTACTGATGCAGTTTTTCCTGTTTGGCATGTGGGCGGTGCTCTACACCTACACGCCGGAGTTGTACCCGACCTCGGCGCGCGCCACCGGCTCGGGTTTTGCCTCGGCGATTGGTCGCGTCGGCTCGTTGCTCGGGCCGTTTGTGACCGGCTTGGTGTTCCCGATTACCGGGCAGGGTGGGGTGTTTGCGCTGGGGGCGCTGTGCTTTGCGATTGCGGCGGGGGTGGTGTGGCTGTTCGGGATGGAGACGCGGGGCAGGACGCTGGAAGAGCTGACAGAGACCGAAACTGCCAGCTGAGCACGGACTCAATGTGGGAGCGGGCTTGCTCGCGAAAGCGGTGTGTCATTCAACCAATATGTCGACTGACACACCGCTTTCGCGAGCAAGCCCGCTCCCACAGGGGATTTGCGTAGTGCTTATGGTTTTACCAGGCGCGCATCCAGGCTGTTCTGCGCCAGGCGCTTGGCCTGATCCTGGGTCATGCCCAGGTGCTCATGCAGCGCATGGAAGTTCTCGGTGACGTAGCCGCCGAAGTACGCCGGGTCATCCGAGTTGACGGTGACCTTCACCCCACGCTCGAGCATGTCGAGGATGTTGTGCTGCGACATGTGATCGAACACGCAGAGCTTGGTGTTCGACAGTGGGCACACGGTCAGCGGGATCTGCTCGTCGATGATCCGCTGCATCAGGCGCTCGTCTTCGATGGCGCGTACGCCATGGTCGATGCGCTGGATTTTCAGCAGGTCGATAGCCTCCCAGATGTACTCCGGCGGGCCTTCTTCACCGGCATGGGCGACGGTCAGGAAGCCTTCGTCACGGGCGCGGTCGAACACACGCTGGAACTTGCTTGGCGGGTGACCCATCTCGGAACTGTCGAGGCCGACGGCGACAAACGCATCACGGAACGGCAGCGCCTGATCGAGGGTTTTCTGTGCTTCGTCTTCGCTCAGGTGGCGCAGGAAGCTCAGGATCAAACCGCTGGTGATGCCCAGTTGCTGCTCGCCATCCTGGAGTGCCGCGGCGATGCCGTTGAGCACCACTTCGAACGGGATGCCACGGTCGGTGTGGGTCTGCGGGTCGAAGAACGGTTCGGTGTGAATCACGTTCTGCGCTTTGCAGCGCAGCAGGTAGGCCCAGGTCAGGTCGTAGAAGTCCTGCGAGGTGCGCAGCACATCGGCGCCCTGGTAATACAGGTCGAGGAATTCCTGCAGGTTGTTGAAGGCGTAGGCCTTGCGCAGGGTTTCGACATCGCTCCACGGCAGGGCGATCTTGTTGCGTTCGGCCAGGGCGAACAGCAACTCAGGCTCCAGCGAGCCTTCCAGATGCAGGTGTAGTTCGGCCTTGGGCAGGGCGTTGAGCCAATCGTACATATTCTTTTCTCATCAGGTGCAGATGGCGGCCATTCTACAGATGCGCGCCGAAACAATTGGCAAAACCTGACCAAGCGATCCATCACACTGCTTGCGGCTCGCGACGATAGGCGTAGGTATCGGCGAAGCGCGACAGCAGGAATTCGGCGCAGGTGGTGGTCGGATATTTCGCCGGATGCTGTGCGTCCTGGCAACCGGGCAGGCATTCGATACGGGTGTCCGGGTGCGGCTCGGCGAAGAACGGCATCGAATAGCGATCCACTCCCAGCGGACTGATGACCCGGTGCGGCGTCGAGCGATAACGGTCGTTGCTCCAGCGCGCCATCATGTCGCCGAGGTTGACCACGAAGGTGCCGTCTATGGGCGGCGCGTCGATCCATTCGCCTCGCACGTTCTTGACCTGCAGGCCGCCAGCGCTGTCCTGATAGAGCAGGGTGATGCAGCCGTAATCGGTGTGCGCGCCGGCGCCTTGCTGCTCGGCGCTGCTGGCGGTGTGGCGCGGCGGGTAGTGGATCATCCGCAGCACACTGACCGGCTGATGGAAGCGGGTGTCGAAGAAGTCGCGTTCGATGTCCAGCGCGATGGTCATCGCCCGCAGCAGGGTTTGCGCGAGCGCCTGCATGTCGAGGTAGTGCTGCTCCATTAGCGTTTCCCAACCGGCGATTGGCGGATGACGATTGGGCCCGCGCAAGGGTTTGTCGGCGAGCACGTCGGGATGGTTCGCCGGCAGGTGCAGGCCCATGTCGAAGGTTTCTTTGAGGTCGCTGGGTTTGTCCGGGTCGAGCTGTTCGGTGGCGATCGCACCGTAGCCGCGATGGTGGCGGGTCTGGGTGATATCGATCCGGAGTTTTTCTTCTGCCGGTAGCGCAAAAAAACGCTGGGCGTGGTCGAGCAGCGAGTCGATGCGCTGTGCGGAAATCGGGTGGCCCTTGATGTAGAAAAAGCCCCATTCGCGGCAGGCGTGGTCGATCTTCGCGGCGACGGCGGGCCAGGCGTTTTGGTCGTTGGTGTAAAGCGGTGAGATGTCGATGATCGGAAGACTGTTCATACACAATCCTAAAGAACGCTGAAGAACCATTGTAGGAGTGAGCCTGCTCGCGATAGCGGTGTGTCATTCAGCATCATCGGTGCCTGACACACCGCTTTCGCGAGCAAGCCCGCTCCCACAGGGGAAGGGTGGTGGGGCCGGGATTACTTCGGCATCTCGGCCTTCATCCCTTCCACGTAATAGTTCATCGACGCCAGCTCCGCATTGCTCGCGCTCACTCCGGCCGGGATTTTCTCGACCCCGGCCTGATCCTTGATCGGCCCGGTGAACGGTTGCAGCGCACCGCTCTTGATGTCGGCAATGATCTGTTCGGCCTCGGCTTTCACCGGCGCCGGAACCAGGTCGCTGATCGGCAGTTCAACCGTGCCTTCCTTCAACCCGCCCCAGTAATCCTGGGATTTCCAGCTGTGGTCGATCACGCTTTGCGTGGCTTGAATGTAGTGCGGCGCCCAGTCGTTGACGATCGAGGTCAGCACCGCTTTCGGGCCGAAGTGCGCCATGTCCGAGGCGTAACCCACGGCGTACACGCCACGCCGTTCGGCGGCCTGGATCGGCGCCGGGCTGTCGGTGTGCTGGAACACCACGTCCACACCCTGATCGATCAGTGCGTTGGCGGCATCGGCTTCCTTGCCCGGGTCGAACCACGAGTTGACCCACACCACCTTGATCTCGGTGCCAGGGTTGTACTTGTTCAGCGCCAGTTGGATGGCATTGATGTCGCGGATCACTTCCGGAATCGGGAACGAAGCGACGTAGCCGATCTTCTTGCTCTTGGTCATCTTCGCCGCGAGAAAACCGCCGACGTAACGACCCTCGTAGGTGCGCGCCAGATAGGTGCCGAGGTTCTTGTCCTGCTTGTAGCCGGTGGCGTGTTCGAAGGTGATCTTGGGGAACTGTTTGGCGACTTTCAGCGTCGGGTTCATGTAGCCGAAGGAGGTGGTGAAGATCAGGTCGTAGTTGTCCTTGGCCATGTTGCGGATCACCCGCTCGGCGTCAGCGCCCTCGGCCACGTTCTCGACGTAATTGGTGGTGATCTGCGCGCCGAATTTCTCCGCCAGCGCCTTGCGCCCCTGCTCATGCTGATACGTCCAGCCGTGGTCGCCGATCGGGCCGATGTAGACGAAACCGACCTTCAGCGGATCGGCAGCGCTGGCGCTCAGACTGATCCCCAGACCGATGGCGGCGCACAGCAGTTTGTGCAGCGGACGTATTTGCATGAATTGGAGCTCCATTTTGTTGTGTGTGGACAGGGGCAATGCAAATTGCTGACCAACAGGACAACAAACAATCCGAAACCGAGGCGCGGCCTTCGCGAGCAAGCCCGCTCCCACAGGGGAATGCATTCCAAATGTGGGAGCGTGCTTGCTCGCGAAGAGGCCGGCAGGAACGATAAAAGTGCATGGCTGAAACCAGCTGCCATCGGCTGGTGCGCTAAGGTGTAACGAAACGTTAGCGCCGCGCCGCAGTCAGTAGCTCATTCGAACCTCTCGGCAAAAAAGGCCCGCCATGCTCACGATCCTCAAGCAAGAAAGCTTTCTGCTGCTGGCGGTGATTGCCGCGTGCATCGCCTATCCGCTGGAACACTGGATGCTGCACAGCGGGCAGATCGTCGCGCTGATTTCTGGCCTGGTGCTGATCGCCTTCATCGTCGCCGCCTCGATGCGCGTTGCCCATCATGCCGAACTGCTCGCGGAAAAAGTCGGCGACCCCTACGGCACGATGATCCTGACCCTCGCGGCGGTGCTGGTGGAAGTAGTGATCCTGGCGATCATGATGAGCAACGAGGCGTCCGCCACACTGGTGCGTGACACGATCTATTCGGCGGTGATGCTCGACATCAACGGCATCCTCGGCCTCGCCGCGCTGATGGGCGGGCTCAAGCACGGCGAGCAGTCGTACAACGATGATTCGGCGCGCAGCTACAGCGTGATGATCCTCACCGCGATGGGCGTGTCGATGGTGGTGCCGGAGTTTATTCCGGCGGCCAACTGGAAGATTTATTCAGCGTTCACCATTGGTGCGATGGTGGTGCTTTACGCGTTGTTCCTGCGCATGCAGGTCGGGCCGCACAGTTACTTTTTCAGCTACAGCTACCCGGACAAGCGCCGCAAGAAAGCACCGGTAGAGGATGAGCCGAAACCGCTGAGCCTGACTTGGTCGATCGGCATTCTGGTGTTCGGGGTGGTGGTGATCGGCGCACTGGCCGAAGTGATGTCCAAGACCCTCGATCTGGGCCTGGAAGGCACGGGCGCACCGCCAGTGATCACGGCGATTCTGGTGGCGGCGATTTCCGCAGCGCCGGAGATTCTGACGGCGTTGCGTGCCGCGTTGGCCAACCGCATGCAATCGGTGGTGAACATTGCGATGGGCGCGTCACTGTCGACGGTGATCCTCACCGTGCCGGTGATGGAAGCGATGGCGCTCTACACCGGTCAGCCGTTTCAAATGGCGATGACCCCGGTGCAGACGGTGATGATCTTCATCACGCTGATTGTCAGTGCGATCAACCTGAATGACGGCGAGACCAATGCGATCGAGGGCATGACGCACTTTGTGCTGTTTGCGACGTTTATCATGCTCTCCCTGCTCGGCCTTTAGGACATACACAAATCCAAATGTGGGAGCGGGCTTGCTCGCGAAGGCGGTGTGTCAGGCAGGCTAAATCTGAATGACACACCGCCTTCGCGAGCAAGCCCGCTCCCACAGGGTTTAGTGTTGGGATCAGGTCCCGGCGATCAACTGGCGAGCCGCCTGGCTGTGATCGGCGATCAGGCCCTTCAGATCCAGCCCTTCAACCTGGCCATCAACGACGCGCCACTTGCCGCCAATCATCACCCGATCCGCACGATCCGCACCGCACAACAGCAGCGCCGAAATCGGATCATGGCTGCCCGAGAAACGCAGCTCATCCAGCTTGAACAACGCCATATCCGCCTGCTTGCCCACCGCCAGCTCACCAATGTCGGTACGCCCCAACAGGCTCGCCGAGCCCTTGGTCGCCCAGCCGAGCACGCGCTCCGGGGTGATTTTTTCCGCGCCATAACGCAGACGCTGGATGTACAACGCCTGCCGCGCTTCGAGGATCATGTTCGACGCGTCGTTGGAGGCCGAGCCGTCCACGCCCAGACCGAACAACGCGCCGGCATCGGTCAAGTCGATGCTCGGGCAGATGCCGGAAGCCAGACGCATGTTCGAACTCGGGCAATGGCAGATACCGGTGCCGGCCTGGCCGAGGCGAGCGATTTCGTCCGGGTTGAAGTGGATGCCGTGAGCCAGCCAGGTGCGTGGGCCGAGCCAGCCGACGCTGTCCAGATAATCCACGGTGCGCAGGCCGAAGCGCTGCAGGCAGAAATCTTCTTCGTCGAGGGTTTCGGCCAGATGGGTGTGCAGGCGCACGTCGAGTCTGTTCGCCAGTTCGGCGCTGGCCGACATGATTTCCGGGGTCACCGAAAACGGCGAGCACGGTGCCAGGGCGATCTGGATTTGCGCACCGTCACCGCGCTCGTGGTACTCGTGAATCAGGCGCTGACTGTCGTCGAGAATCACCTGACCTTCCTGCACCGTCTGTTGCGGCGGCAGACCGCCGTCCTTCTCGCCGAGGCTCATCGAACCGCGGGTGAGCATGGCGCGCATGCCCAGTTCCCGCACGGTGTCGACTTGCACGTCGATGGCGTTTTCCAGACCGTCCGGGAACAGGTAATGGTGGTCGGCGGCGGTGGTGCAACCCGACAGCAGCAATTCAGCCAAAGCCACTTTCGTCGCGAGGGCGAGTTTTTCCGGGGTCAGCCGCGCCCACACCGGGTACAGGGTTTTCAGCCACGGGAACAACGGCTGATTGACCACCGGCGCCCAGGCGCGAGTCAGAGTTTGATAGAAATGGTGATGGGTGTTGATCAGGCCCGGCAGGATCACATGCTCGCGGGCATCGAACACTTCATTGCACGGCGCTGACGGTTGCTGACCGGCAGCGAGCACTTCGACGATCACGCCGTCTTGCAGCACCAGACCGCCACGGGCATCGAGCGCGTTGGCCGTGAAAATGGCGAGGGGATTTTTTAACCAGGTACGGGTCGCAGGCATTGTGGCCGGCTCCTCTGAAAGTTGGGTTCAGGGTTGCCAGCTCAGTGTTGCCCTGTCTGCTGATCCAGGGTCGCCGCGAAGGACGAGGTGCGGAGTTTCAAACAAATTGCCGGATCGGGCAAGCCCAACCCGACAGGACACCACCATCCCCTTGTAGGAGTGAGCCTGCTCGCGATAGCGGTCTTTCATTCAATATCATCGGTGACGGACACACTGCGATCGCGAGCAGGCTCACTCCTACAGGGAAGATCTGTGGTGCTTACCAGGGAATGGTTTCACCCTTGTAGTTGATGAAGTGATGGCCGCCCTTGCCGGTATACGCATTCACCTGATCAATCAGCCCGCGAGTGCTGGTCTCCACATCCAGGTCAGCCCCTTCGCCGCCCATGTCCGTCTTCACCCAGCCCGGATGCAGCGACAGCACGGTAAGCTTCTGCTCGCCCAACTGGGTGACGAAACTGTTGGTCATCGAATTCAGCGCGGCCTTGCTCGCCTTGTACAGCGCCAGCTCCGGTGCGTCCGGTACGGTGACGCTGCCCAGGCCGGAACTCATGAATGCCAGCACGCCGCTGCCGTCGCGGATCTGCCCGACGAAGCGCTGCGCGAGGTTGATCGGCGCCACGGCGTTGGTGAAAAACAGCTGGCCAACTTCGGCCAGTGTCGCGCCGCCTGGGGTTTGCACCTCCGGACCTTTGACCCCGGCATTGACGAACAGCAGGTCGAAGGTCTCGCCCTTGAGCTGTTGGCTCAGGGCGATCACTGCTTGCTGGTCGTCCATGTCGAGTTTCTCGATCCGCACGTTACCCAGCGCTTGCAGCGCCTCTGCCTTTTGCGGATTGCGCACGGTGGCGGTCACTTGCCAGCCGTCGGCCAGCAGGGTTTTCACCAGCCCGAGGCCCAAGCCACGGGAGGCGCCGATGATCAGTGCGTTTTTTGCCTGGGACATGACGGGATTCCTTGAAAGTTACGGTTCATGGATTCAATGGACACGCCTGACCGAGCCGTTGTTGCAACTCTCGTCGCAACACATCGAGTTCGCTCATGCGGGTTTCGATCAATTGCAGTTTGTCGCGCAGCAGTTGCGCCACGGCGTTTTCCGGGTCGGGCGCGTTCCACAACGCGGCGACGCTGTTGCCGATTTCGCCGAGGGTAAAACCCAGGCGCTGCGCGGTTTTGATGTAGAGCACCAGTTGCAGCATTTCCGGCGGGTAGTCGCGGTAACCGTTGGCACTGCGTTGCGCCGCGATCAGCCCGCGCTGCTCGTAGAAACGCAAGGTATCGCGGCTGACGGCGCTGGCCTGGGCTAATTCACCGATGCGCATGCGGGGTCTCAAAAGAGGTCTTGACCCTGGAGCATACTCCAGGCTTTACCGTGGTTGCTCCTCAAATTTTGGAGCAAGGACGATGTGGACTTCGACCCAGTATCGAAACGTGGTGCGCGGCAGCGCCTGGTATGACCTGATCGTCACGGCCGCGTTTGCCACGCCGTGGAGTTTTGCCGCTTTGCATGGGGCGTTGACGGCGCTGAGTCAGGCGCTGGATTTGCCCGGTGAACTGCCGGCGTTCGCGCCGGCGCATATGCTGATGGCGAATCTGTTGGGTTCGGTGGTGTGCGTGTGGGCGGTGCTGCGGATTCGTGATCCGCAGGCGCTTTATGGGCGCTATGACGCGGTGGCGCGGTTGCTGTTTGCGGCTTGGCAGGGGTATGCCCTGGCCCATGGCGCGAGTTCGCTGCTGGTGATTTTTCTGGTTTTTGAACTGGCGTGGGGCGTGGCTCAGGTATTGCCCGTTCGGACGCCTTCGCGAGCAAGCCCGCTCCCACAGGGTTAGTGTCGTTCGCGAAATGTGTGATCGCCGCAGAACCTGTGGGAGCGGGCTTGCTCGCGAAGAGGCCCTTGCAAACAACCATTAATGCCCAGTCTGCCAAGGCTGCCCTAGCGAAACCGGCGCATACAACCGAGTCCGCACCGCATCCCGCGACAACAGCACCAACACCACAATCGTCGCCACATACGGCAGCATCGCCAGCAGACTCGACGGAATCGCCAGACCCAACCCCTGCGCCACCAGGTGCAGGATGCTGGCGAGGCCGAACAGGTACGCCCCGAGCAACAAGCGCCACACCCGCCAACTGGCAAACACCACCAGCGCCAGCGCAATCCAGCCGCGCCCGGCGGTCATGTTTTCGGCCCACATCGGCGTGTACGCCAGCGACAGATACGCCCCCGCCAACCCGGCCATCGCTCCGCCAAACAGTACCGCCAGTGTGCGCACGGTCAGCACCGGCAAGCCCATCGCACTGGCCGCATCCGGGTTCTCGCCAACGGCCTGAATGATCAAGCCGACACGACTCTTGATGATCACCCACGCCACCAGCGCAAACAGCGCGAACGACAGATACACCAGCAAATCCTGGGCAAACAGCATCCGGCCGATCAGCGGAATTTCGCTCAAGTACGGAATCGCCAACGGCTCGAATCCGGCCAGCGGCTTGCCGACCCACGCCGCGCCGACAAAGGTCGACAGGCCCACACCGAAGATCGTCAGCGCCAGACCGGTCGCCACCTGATTGGCGTTGAACACCAGCGCCACCAGGGCAAACAGCGATGACAAGAGCATCCCCGCGAGCATCGCCAGCAACACGCCGAGCCACAGGTTGCCGCTGTTGAGGGCGACGATAAAACCGATCACCGCGCCAAACAGCATCATCCCTTCCTGCCCGAGGTTGAGCACGCCGCTCTTCTCGCAGATCAACTCACCCAGCGCCACCAACAACAGCGGCGTGCCGCAGCGCACCATGGCGTAGAAAATATTGCTCAGCAGATCGATATCCATCACAGCGCTCCGGCGGTTACGGCGGTGGTCGACGCGCGCCGTGCCCAGCGCAGTTTCAGGCGTGGCCGATAGAGAATCAGCACGTCGCAGGCCAGCAGGAAAAACAGCATCATTCCCTGGAATAGTTGGGTGATCGCTTGCGGCAGATTCAGGGTCATCTGCGCGCTCTCGCCGCCGATGTACAGCAGCGCCATCAGCAAGCTCGAGAACAGAATGCCAATCGGATTCAGCCGGCCGAGAAACGCTACGGTGATCGCCGCATAGCCGTACCCCGGCGAGACTTGCGGCACCAATTGCCCGATCGGCCCGGTGACTTCGCAGACCCCGGCCAGCCCGGCCAAGCCGCCGCTGATCAACAGCGCGAGCCAGATCAGACGTTTCTCGCGAAAACCGACAAACCCCGCCGCGCGTTTATCCAGACCGAGCACCTTGATCTGGAAACCGACAAAGCTTTTCTGCAACAACACCCACACCGCAACCAGCGCGAGCAGGGCGAAATACACCCCGGCATGCACCCGGCCATCCTCCATCAGCAGCGGCAGGCGACTGGCGTCGCCGAACATCGCCGACTCGGGAAAGTTGTAGCCGGCCGGATCCTTCAGCGGCCCGTGCACGCAGAACAGCAACAGGTTCAGCGCAATGTAATTGAGCATGATGCTGGTGAGGATTTCGTTGGCGTTGAAGCGCGTGCGCAGCCATGCCGTCAGCCCGGCCCAAGCGGCGCCGGCGACAGTGCCGGTGAGCAGGATCAGCACCAGTGCCCAACGGCTTTGCAGGTCGATAATGTTCACCGCCAAGGCGCTGCCGGCGAGTGCGCCGAGGAGCAATTGACCTTCGGCGCCGATGTTCCAGATCCGCGCTTGATAAGCCACCGCCAGACCGAGTGCGCAGAGCAGAATCGGCAGCGCCTTGACCAGCAGTTCGGAGACGCCATACAGATCGCTGACCGGTGCGATCAACAGCGTGTGCAAAGTTTGCAGCGGGTCATGCCCCAGGGCGATGAACAGCAGCGAGCCGCAGCCGAGGGTCAGCAGCGCCGCCAGCAGCGGCGAGCACCACAGCATCAGGCGCGATTGCTGGCCACGGGGTTCGAGGGAAAGCAGCATGTTGGGAAAACTCCGTCAGGCCGTGGCCGATGAATGCGCGTGGTTGATGTGCCCGGCCATCCAGCCGCCGACATCGCTCAGCAGGGTGTCGGTGGTGTTCTGCAGCGGCGACAGACGCCCCGCGCACAGGGCGCCGAGGCGGTCGCTGATCTGGAACAGTTCGTCGAGGTCTTCGGAGATCACCAGGATCGCCGCGCCGGCATCGCGCAGGGCAATCAGTGCGCGGTGAATGGTCGCCGCTGCGCCGACGTCCACGCCCCAGGTCGGGTGCGCGGCGATCAGCAGTTTCGGTTGCTGAAGGATTTCCCGGCCAAGAATGAATTTCTGCAGATTGCCGCCGGACAGGCTGCGTGCGGCAGCGTGCGTGCCCGGGGTTTTCACCCCGAAACGCTGAATGATCTGCTGTGCGAGGGCTTCGACGTTGCCGCGCTTGATCAAACCGTTGCGCACCAGTCCCTGTTGAAAGGCCGTGAGCAAGGCGTTGTCGGCAAGGCTCAATTCCGGCACCGCGCCGTGGCCCAGGCGTTCTGCCGGGACAAATGTCAGACCGAGTTGGCGCCGCGCATCCGGGCGCAAATCGGCGACCGCTTGCCCGGCGAAACGAATCGTTGTCGCGCTGTCGCGGGGCAGGGTTTGTTCACCGCTGAGCAGTGCCAGCAACTCATCCTGTCCATTTCCCGCGACCCCGGCGATACCGACGATTTCCCCGCTGCGTACTTGCAGGTTGATGTCGCTCAACGAGCAGCCGAAGGGATCGGGGTTGTGCCAGCGCAAACCGTTGACCTGTAGAAAGTCCGCGCCGCCGCTGACCTTCGGGTACTCGCCGATCAACGCCGCCGCTGCGCCGACCATCATCTGCGCCAACTGCTGATCCGAGCATTCGGCCGGCACACAATGCCCGGCGACGCGCCCGCCGCGTAGAACCGTGGCGCTATGGCACAGGGCGCGCACTTCAGCGAGCTTGTGGCTGATAAACAGAATGCTGCAGCCCTCGGCGGCGAGGCGGCGCAGGGTGATGAACAGTTCGTCGGCCTCTTGCGGCGTCAGCACTGAGGTCGGCTCGTCGAGGATCAGCAGGCGAATGTCCTGCATCAGGCAACGAATGATCTCCACCCGTTGCCGCTCGCCAATCGACAGGCTGTGGACAAGTCGCTCCGGCTCCAGCGCCATGCCGTAGCGGCGCGACACTTGGCGAATCTTCGGCTCAAGCTGTTTCGGCGTGCCGGCCTTGGCGCCCATGGCCAGAGCGATGTTCTGCGCGACGCTGAGGGTTTCGAACAGCGAGAAATGCTGGAACACCATGCCGATCCCCAACTGTCGGGCCTGCGCCGGGTTGCGGATATTTACGCGCTGCCCCTGCCAGAGCATCTCTCCCGCATCGGCCTGGGTCACGCCGTAAATGATCTTCATCAAGGTACTTTTGCCCGCGCCGTTCTCACCGAG
Source organism: Pseudomonas sp. 14P5.3.2 (assembly GCF_057799175.1). Taxonomy (NCBI): domain Bacteria; kingdom Pseudomonadati; phylum Pseudomonadota; class Gammaproteobacteria; order Pseudomonadales; family Pseudomonadaceae; genus Pseudomonas; species Pseudomonas sp. 14P5.3.2. The sequence continues at coordinate 110,372 of NZ_JBYOKU010000019.1, forward strand.
CAGCGCGTGGATTTCCCCGGGCGCGATGCACAGGTCGATGGCGTCATTGGCCAGGCAACCGGGGTAGCGTTTGCTGATCTGGCGCAGTTGCAGGCGGGGCGTTGAATCTGGGCTTGGCATGACAGGCTCGACTGGCTTGGAGTTGTACCTGTGGATAAAGCAATTTCCTGGCCATTGAGTCAGGAACCTTCGCATCCCTTGAGTGCGAACGGCTGGAGTAGGGCCTCGGCGGAAAGTCGGTGAATTCTTCGGCACCAATTGGGAGCAAAGGTGTTGATCAGGCTCCAGTTTTGCTCGCGGATATTTGGTTAAAAAACGAGCAAACTGTCGGGAGCTATGCAGAACCTGCGACTGCGCGAGTCATGAACGGGTTATCCACAGGTTGCTCCACAGTATTTGTGCGCAATCAGAAAACCTTGGCATAAGCGCGGGAGTGCTATCTCCCAATGGCGATAAACAGCTCTAACTGATTGTTTTTACGCGTAATTAAACTTTCTTCATGTGAATTGCGCGAAAAGTGAACAAATCCCGCAAAGCCACGTGACAGAAGGGTTACAGCGGAATGTACTCAGGTTATCCACAGTCGGGTGCACAGCAGATGTGGGCAAGTTATTGGAATAAAGGAATCCGGCGATGCCCTAAAAGATCGCAGCCTTCGGCAGCTCCTACAGGGAGAACACATTCCCAATGTAGGAGCTGCGGCACGCTGCGATCTTTTGCCCTTCTAACGCTGCAGCACAATCCGCCCACGGCTCAAATCCGCCAACTGCGTTTGCAGCAACTCGATCTGCGCCTCGCCCAGCGCCAACTGCAACTCCACGCCATTGGCGGTGAAGTTTTCTTCGACGATTAACCCACCCAGATCCGCCACCCGCAGCTTCAACAATGCCAATTCGGCAAAGCCGCAGGCGCAACTGAGCGGCACACGGCTGATCAACTCGACTTTCGCCGCCGCTTGCAGGCACTTGTTCGCGCCGCCGCCATAGGCCCGGGCCAAACCGCCGGTGCCCAGTTGGATGCCGCCATACCAGCGGATCACCAGCACCGCGACCTGATCGCAATCCTGCGCTTCGATGGCCGCCAGAATCGGTCGTCCGGCGGTGCCGCCGGGTTCGCCATCATCGTTGCTGCGGTATTGCGCACCGAGTTTCCACGCCCAGCAGTTATGCGAGGCGTTCAAGTCGCTGTGTTGTTCGAAGAACGCCTGCGCGTCGGCGGGGCTGCCGATCGGCGCCGCGAAGGTGATGAAGCGGCTCTTGCGAATCTCTTCGCGGTACTCGCAAAAACCGCTGAGGGTGAAAGGCATAAACGTCTTAAATAGTCGGGGTGAGGCCGCAGCCTTTGAGAATGATGCGGATCAGGTTGTTGCCGGCGTCTTCCATGTCCTGCTTGGTCAGCTTGCTGCGACCGCTGACGCGACAGATCTGCGTGGCGAAGTCGGCGTAATGCTGGGTGCTGCCCCACAGCAGGAAGATCAGGTGTACCGGATCCACCGGGTCCATCTTGCCCGCATCGATCCACGCCTGGAACACGGCCGCGCGGCCCTGGAACCAGGCGCGGTAATCCTGGTTGAAATACTCGGTCAGGCATTCGCCGCCACTGATCACTTCCATCGCGAAGATCCGCGAGGCTTGCGGTTGGCGGCGGGAGAATTCCATCTTGGCGCGAATGTAGCGGGTCAGCGCTTCGGCCGGATCGTCCTCGGCCGTCAGGGTGTTGAAGGTGCTGTCCCACAGTTCGATGATGTTGCTCAGCACCGCCACGTACAACCCCAACTTGTTGGTGAAGTAGTAATGCAGGTTCGCCTTGGGCAACCCGGCATTCTGCGCAATGGTGTTCATGCTGGTGCCTTTGAAACCGTGACGGGCGAACTCGTCTTCGGCGGCTTTGAGGATGGTCTCTTCGTTTTTCTGACGAATGCGGCTGGCGGGTTTGCCGCCATGAGCGGGGACTTCAAAGGTCATAGGCACTTCCGGTTTGTCTGTGGGTGCAACCAGTTGCGTTGATAACGCACCCACAGGCATCCGACAAGTCCTGATCCAATAAAACCGTTATGCCTGTTCGATCTTGTTCAGCGGCGCGGCGGATTCGACGCTGGTGGTTTTCGCCTCCGGCAGCAACAGACACAGGAAGATCGCGGTCAGGCCACCGCTGGTGATCGCCGAATCGAACAGGTTTTGCACCAGTTTCGGCAACAGGTGCAGCAGGTTCGGTTGCGCGGCAATACCCAGGCCGACGCCGAGTGAGGTGGCAATGATCAGCATGCTGCGTCGGTCCAGCGGCGACTGCGCGAGAATCCGCACCCCGGCTGCCGCCACGCTGCCGAACATCACCAGGGTGGCGCCGCCGAGCACCGGTTTCGGGATCTGCTGCAGCACCGCGCCGATCATGGGGAACAGGCCGAGACAAAACAGGATCGCGCCGATGTACAGCCCGACATAGCGGCTGGCGACGCCGGTCAACTGGATCACGCCGTTGTTCTGCGCAAACGTGGTGTTGGGGAAAGCGCTGAAGGTGGCGGCGATCATGCAGCTCACGCCGTCACCGAGCACGCCGCCGCGCAGTCGGCTTATATAAGAGGGGCCGCTGATCGGCTGGCGGGCGAGCATGCAGTTGGCCGTGAGGTCGCCGACGGTTTCGATGGTGCTGATCAGATAAATCAGCGCGACCGGCAGGAAAGCCGTCCAGTCGAAGCTGAAACCGAACTTGAACGGTGTGGGAAGACTGACCAAGGGCAAGTCAGGCAACGCCTGCGGAACCAGTTTGCCACTGAACCACGCGGCCAGACTGCCGAGCAGCAATCCGATGATGATTGCCGACAGCCGCACCCACGGCGTGTTCGAGCGGTTGAGCAGGATGATCGTCAGTAACACGAACACACCCAGCGCCAGATTGCCCGGCGCGCCGAAGTCCGGCGCATTGAATCCACCGCCCAGATCGGTGATGCCGACTTTGATCAGACTGACGCCGATCAGAGTAATAACAATCCCGGTTACCAGCGGCGTAACGACCCGGCGTAATTGACCGATGAAACGGCTGAGAATGATCTGCACCACGGCACCGAAAAAACACACGCCGAAGATCATCGCCAGAATGTCTTCCGGGCTGCCGCCACGCTGCTTGACCAGAAACCCGGCCGACAGCACCGCGCCGAGAAAGGCAAAACTGGTGCCTTGCAAGCAGATCATCCCGGCGCCGATGCCGAACGGCCTCCGCGCCTGAATAAAGGTGCCGACCCCGGAAACCATCAGCGCCATGCTGATCAGGTACGGCAGATGCGCGGTCAGGCCGAGGGCCGAGCCGATTACCAACGGCGGGGTGATGATGCCGACGAAACTGGCGAGCACGTGTTGCAGAGCAGCGAGGATCGCGGCGGGTGGTTTGGGACGATCGTCGAGGCCGTAGATCAGGTCGCTGGACGTTTCAGAATCTGGCTGCATGGCTGAGGGCTTCTTGTTCAGGGATCGAGTTCAGCCTTCACTGCAAAAACCTGTCCAATTGCTCAGCTTTCAGGGGTTGCGATCGCCAAATGTAGGAGCTGCCGAAGGCTGCGATCTTTTGATCTTGCTTTCAACGCGTCGCAGCGAGGCTTTCGAGAAAGCTCTCCAGCACCAAATGAGGGCGCCGTCCCTTGCGCGTGACCGATGCGAGACTCAAATCATAAAACCGCGTTGTCGATTTCAGCGCACGCAAGCGACCTTGCTGCACCCACAGGCTGGCGTAGTGATCCGGCAGGTAACCGATATAACGCCCGGTCAGAATCAAAAACGCCATGCCCTCGCGGTCGGACGCACTGGCGGTGCAATTGAGCGCCTGATAATGCGCCTGAATCTCCGCCGGCAAACGAAACGTCGGCGCAATCGCATCCTGACTATTAAGACGTTCGTCATCCAGTTGCTTGTCATCGACATAGAACAGCGGGTGGCCGACCGCGCAATAAAGCAGCGAGCGCTCGCTGTACAACGGCTGATATTCCAGCCCCGACAGTGCGCTGGCCTGTGGCACCACGCCGACATGCAGGCGACCGTCGAGTACGCCTTGTTCGACTTCGTTGGGCGCGATCATGCGGATCTGGATCTGCACGTCCGGCCCGCGCTCCTTCAGCTGGGCGAGGGCATGGGTGATGCGCATGTGGGGCAGGGTGACGAGGTTGTCGGTCAGGCCGATGATCAGTTCGCCGCGCAGGTGCTGGTGCAGACCGTTGACCTCGGTGCGGAAACTTTCCAGCGCACTCAATAGTTGCAGCGCCGATTGGTAAACCTCACGCCCCTCTTCAGTCAGCGAAAACCCGGCGCGGCCGCGCTGGCACAAGCGCAGGCCAAGGCGCTGTTCGAGATCGCTCATCTGCTGGCTGATCGCCGAGCGCCCGATGCCGAGCACGGTTTCCGCCGCCGAGAAGCCGCCGCACTCCACGACACTGCGGAAAATCCGCAGCAGGCGAATATCAAAATCACTGACCTGGGCCAGTGGATCGGGGCGGCGACTGCTCATGCTGTTGTTCTCATTGTTTAGCAGGCTTCTAACTGAAGGTTAGAAAAGTTGGATTTCACCGACTTTATCCGCGTGGCAATTTAGCTGCAACAACGCTTTTTATCTCCCTGATGCTTATGCCCTGCGAGGTTTTGCCCGATGAACATGCCTGAAAACGCGCCGTCGCCACTGGCCAGCCAACTGAAGCTGGACGCGCACTGGATGCCGTACACCGCCAACCGCAACTTCCAGCGCGATCCGCGTCTGATCGTCGGTGCCGAGGGCAGCTGGCTGTTCGATGACAAGGGCCGCAAGATCTACGATTCGCTGTCCGGTCTGTGGACCTGCGGCGCCGGGCACACCCGCAAGGAAATCCAGGAAGCGGTATCCAAGCAACTGGGCACCCTCGATTACTCGCCAGGCTTCCAGTACGGCCACCCGTTGTCGTTCCAGTTGGCCGAGAAAATCACTGACCTGACTCCGGGCAACCTGAACCACGTGTTCTTCACCGACTCCGGCTCCGAATGCGCCGACACCGCGGTGAAAATGGTCCGTGCCTACTGGCGCCTGAAAGGTCAGTCGACCAAGACCAAAATGATCGGCCGTGCCCGTGGCTATCACGGCGTGAACATCGCCGGCACCAGCCTCGGCGGCGTCAACGGCAACCGCAAGCTGTTCGGTCAGGCGATGATGGACGTCGATCACCTGCCGCACACGCTGCTGGCCAGCAACGCATTCTCCCGTGGCATGCCGGAGCAGGGCGGTATCGCCCTCGCCGATGAACTGCTGAAGTTGATCGAACTGCACGACGCGTCGAACATCGCGGCGGTTTTCGTTGAGCCGATGGCCGGTTCCGCTGGTGTGCTGGTTCCGCCTCAGGGTTACCTGAAGCGTCTGCGCGAGATCTGTGATCAGCACAACATCCTGCTGGTATTCGACGAAGTGATTACCGGCTTCGGCCGCACCGGTTCGATGTTCGGCGCCGAAAGCTTTGGCGTGACCCCGGATCTGATGTGCATCGCCAAGCAAGTCACCAACGGCGCGATTCCGATGGGCGCAGTGATTGCCAGCTCCGAGATCTACCAGACCTTCATGAATCAGCCGACTCCGGAATACGCGGTGGAATTCCCCCACGGCTACACCTACTCGGCCCACCCGGTGGCGTGCGCCGCTGGCCTGGCGGCACTCGATCTGCTGCAAAAGGAAAACCTGGTGCAGAGCGTGGCCGAAGTCGCGCCGCATTTCGAAAACGCGCTGCATGGCCTGAAAGGTTCGAAAAACGTCATCGACATCCGTAACTACGGCCTGGCCGGTGCGATCCAGATCGCGGCCCGTGACGGCGACGCCATCGTGCGTCCATTCGAAGCCGGCATGGCCCTGTGGAAAGCCGGGTTCTATGTGCGCTTCGGCGGTGACACCCTGCAGTTCGGCCCAACCTTCAACAGCAAGCCGCAAGACCTCGATCGTCTGTTCGACGCGGTTGGCGAAGTGCTGAACAAGCTCGACTGATTTTTCCCTCTATATATACCTGCGAATAACAGGCGCCCCATGCGGGCGTCTGTACACAAGAATTCAGGAGTTTTCGATGAGCGTTATCCCGCATTTGATCAATGGCGAACTGGTGACTGAGAACGGTCGCGCGGTTGATGTGTTCAACCCGTCCACCGGTCAGGCGATCCACAAGCTGCCGCTGGCCACCCGCGAAACCATTCAACACGCGATCGACGCTGCCAAGGCTGCGTTCCCGGCATGGCGCAACACCCCTCCGGCCAAACGTGCTCAAGTGATGTTCCGTTTCAAGCAACTGCTGGAGCAGAACGAAGCGCGCATCTCGCAATTGATCAGCGAAGAACACGGCAAGACCCTCGAAGACGCTGCCGGTGAACTGAAGCGCGGTATCGAGAACGTCGAGTTCGCCTGCGCTGCCCCGGAAATTCTCAAGGGCGAGTACAGCCGCAACGTCGGCCCGAACATCGACGCCTGGTCGGACTTCCAGCCACTGGGTGTGGTTGCCGGTATCACGCCGTTCAACTTCCCGGCGATGGTGCCACTGTGGATGTACCCGCTGGCGATCGTCTGCGGTAACTGCTTCATCCTCAAGCCGTCCGAGCGTGACCCAAGCTCGACGCTGCTGATCGCTCAATTGCTGATCGAGGCCGGTCTGCCCAAAGGCGTACTGAGCGTGGTGCATGGCGACAAGACTGCAGTGGACGCGCTGATCGAAGCGCCGGAAGTCAAAGCATTGAGCTTCGTCGGCTCGACGCCGATTGCCGAGTACATCTACGCCGAAGGCACCAAGCGCGGCAAACGCGTTCAGGCACTGGGCGGGGCGAAGAACCATGCGGTACTGATGCCGGATGCGGATCTGGACAATGCGGTCAGCGCGCTGATGGGCGCAGCGTATGGTTCTTGCGGTGAGCGCTGCATGGCGATTTCGGTCGCGGTGTGTGTCGGTGATCAGGTGGCGGATGCGCTAGTGGCGAAACTGGTCCCTCAGATCAAGGCGCTGAAAATCGGTGCCGGCACTTCGTGCGGTCTGGACATGGGCCCACTGGTAACCGGTCAAGCGCGGGACAAGGTCAGCGGTTATGTCGATGACGGCGTGGCAGCGGGCGCAACCCTGGTGGTCGATGGTCGTGGCTTGAGCATTCCGGGTCATGAAGAGGGCTTCTTCCTCGGCGGCTGCCTGTTCGACAACGTCACCCCTGAGATGCGCATCTATAAGGAAGAGATCTTCGGGCCGGTGTTGTGCGTGGTTCGGGTCAACAGCCTGGAAGAAGCGATGAAGCTGATCAACGATCACGAATACGGCAACGGCACCTGCATCTTTACCCGTGACGGTGAAGCAGCGCGTCTGTTCTGCGACGAGATCGAAGTCGGCATGGTCGGCGTTAACGTACCGCTGCCGGTACCGGTTGCCTACCACAGCTTCGGCGGCTGGAAGCGTTCGCTGTTCGGCGACTTGCATGCCTATGGCCCGGATGGTGTGCGCTTTTACACGCGTCGCAAGGCCATCACTCAGCGCTGGCCGCAACGTGCGAGCCATGAAGCTTCGCAATTCGCGTTCCCTAGCTTGTAAGTAGAAGGCATGACGAAGGCCGACCTCTAGAGGTCGGCCTTCGTGTTTTCGGGGCTTTTTGACCGATATGACAGAAATGTGAAAAAAGCT
>NZ_JBYOKU010000020.1:0-110692 GCF_057799175.1 Pseudomonas sp. 14P5.3.2
CAAAAAAAACGCAAACCACCCACAAAGCCCGCTCCCACAGGAGAATGTGTTCAAGGCCGGGAGCCTAGCAGACGGTCGGTCTGAGGGACAGCTTGCGCGATTGACATTGTCTGGTAGAATCCGCGGCCTAATTACGTGCGGTATTCAACAATAGTGTTGGGTGGCGGCACGCTAGCCTGAGGAATACACCATGAAAGCCGATATTCATCCAAACTACGTAGAAATCGATGTTACCTGCAGCTGCGGTAACAAATTCGTAACTCGTTCGACTCATGGCAAAGCTCTGCCGATCGACGTTTGCAACGAATGCCACCCGTTCTACACCGGTAAGCAGAAGACTCTGGATACTGGCGGCCGCGTTCAGCGCTTTGCCGACCGTTTCGGTGCTTTCGGCGCGAAAAAGGCCTAAGGCCAATCATTCTGGAAAACCTCAATGGCTTTTCCGGGCTGATGAAAAAGGCGTCCCTTGCGGGCGCCTTTTTTGTGTCCGCGATTTGGCTGTCCGGCGCCCAGGCCTTCTGTCCCGCTCCGAAGGGGCTGAGCAGCGTTGCGGTCCAACGCGTGGTCGATGGCGATACCCTGCGCCTGAGCGACGGGCGCAGTGTGCGGATGATCGGTCTCAACACGCCCGAACTGGGCAGGCACGGTCGCAGCGACGAGCCATTCGCGGTGGCGGCGCGTAAACGCCTCGAAACCCTGGTGGCGGACAGCGGCGGTCGGGTCGGTCTGCTCACCGGCAAGCAGGCCAAAGACCAATACGGCCGTACCCTCGCGCATGTTTACAGTGCCAGCGGTAACAATCTTGAAGCGCAAATGCTCGCCGACGGCCTGGGTTTTCAGGTGGCCGTTGCACCGAACGTCGATCTTGTTGCCTGTCAGCAAGCCGCTGAGCAGAGCGCGCGCACCGCTGGGCGCGGCGTCTGGCGCCAGTCGCCTGTACTGAAAGCGGAGCAGATTGAGCACTCGGGTTTCGCAGTGGTCAGTGGGCGTGTGAGCAAGGTTCAGCGCAATCGCGGCGGAATCTGGATCGAGTTGCAGGACTCGGTTGTATTGCGCGTTGCGCCCAATCTGGTTGGCCAATTCGACAGTCCCCGATTGCAGGCGCTGAAAGGCAGGCAGGTCGAGGCTCGCGGCTGGGTCGTCGATCGCTCGCGCCGTGGCGGCTTGCAACCGGGTCAACCGCGTTGGCTGCTGCCGCTGACTGATCCATCGATGCTGCAAGGCGCCCGCTGAAGAAAAATTGTAGACATTTTTTCTGTCGATTGTGAACAGTCAAGCCCTTGTGCGCCGTGGCTCTTGGCCCAAAGTCGTAGGACAGGGCGCTTGACAGGGGTGACTGCTCAGTCTTGTGGGGACTTTGCGAGGCGCGTATCCTCGCTGACCAGTCTGTCCAACAGTAAAAAGCGGAATGCCAAAATGTCTGATCTGAAAACTGCCGCTCTCGAATATCATGCCAATCCTCGTCCAGGGAAGCTGAGTGTCGAGCTCACCAAGGCCACTGCTACCGCCCGCGACCTGTCGCTGGCCTACAGCCCCGGCGTAGCTGAACCAGTGCGTGAGATCGCCCGCGATCCTGAACTGGCCTACAAATACACCGGCAAGGGCAACCTGGTTGCAGTCATTTCCGATGGCACCGCGATTCTGGGTCTGGGTAATCTCGGTCCACTGGCTTCCAAGCCGGTCATGGAAGGTAAAGGCGTACTGTTCAAGCGCTTCGCCGGTATCGACGTGTTCGACATCGAAGTCGACTCCGAAAGCCCGCAAGCCTTCATCGACACCGTTAAACGCATTTCCATCACCTTTGGTGGCATCAACCTGGAAGACATCAAGGCACCTGAGTGCTTCGAGATCGAACGTGCTCTGATCGAGCAGTGCGACATTCCGGTATTCCACGATGACCAGCACGGCACCGCGATCGTGACCGCTGCGGGCATGATCAACGCCCTGGAAATCGCCGGCAAAACCCTGCCGGAAGCCAAGATCGTCTGCCTCGGCGCCGGCGCTGCGGCCATCTCCTGCATGAAGTTGCTGGTGAGCATGGGCGCGAAAATCGAAAACATCTTCATGGTTGACCGTACCGGTGTGATCCACTCCGGCCGTGACGACCTGAACCAGTACAAAGCGGTATTCGCTCACGCCACCGACAAGCGCAGCCTGGCTGACGCTCTGAAAGGCGCTGACGTGTTCGTCGGTCTGTCCGGCCCGAACCTGCTGAGCGCTGAAGGTCTGCTGTCGATGGCGGCCAACCCGATCGTCTTCGCCTGCTCGAACCCGGATCCGGAAATCTCCCCGGAACTGGCGCACGCCACCCGCAGCGACGTGATCATGGCCACTGGTCGTTCCGACTACCCGAACCAGGTCAACAACGTGCTGGGCTTCCCGTTCATCTTCCGCGGTGCCCTGGACGTTCGCGCCAAGCGCATCAACGAAGAAATGAAAGTGGCAGCGGCCAACGCTCTGCGTGAACTGGCCAAACTGCCAGTGCCACAGGACGTGTGCGACGCCTACGGTGGTGCGCCGCTGGAATTCGGCCGTGAGTACATCATTCCGAAGCCAATGGACAAGCGCCTGATCACCCTGATCTCCGACGCTGTGGCCAAAGCCGCCATCGAGACCGGTGTGGCCACCCTGCCGTATCCGAAGAACTACCCGCTGAAAAGCGTGGATGACGTGTTCAACGGCTAAGTCGTTGTAGCGCTTCAACCAGAAGCCCCGGCTCGTGAGAGTCGGGGCTTTTTTGTGCCTGTGTGATTTGTGGTGTTCTTCAGTGCCTCTTCGCGAGCAAGCCCGCTCCCACAGGTTTTGTGGTGTGCGCAAATGCTGGCTACAACCCGGGCACTGTGGGAGCGGGCTTGCTCGCGAAGAGGCCGGCCCAGACAACATAAAATCGCAGCCATAAAAAAGCCCCGCTCTTCTCTCGAAGGCGGGGCTTTTCAATGACGCTGGATCAGAACAGGTCGATCGGCGCCTGCTCATCCGCCGGCAGCGGACTGCCTGGCGCCGCGCCATTGCCCAGCTCATTCACGGATGGCGGCGTGTCTTCCGACTTGAACAGCTCGAAGTAGGCACCCGGCGTGCTCGGCGTGGCCGCGCGACCGCTGACCGGGTCTACCCGCAGGCTTAGGATGCCTTCCGGCTCAGGCTGCACGTGCGGCGGCTTGTCCTTCAGCGCAGCCGACATGTAGTTCATCCAGATCGGCAGCGCCACGGTGCCGCCGAACTCACGGCGACCGAGGCTTTCCGGCTGGTCGAAACCGGTCCACACGGTGGTCACATAATCGCCGTTGTAGCCGGAGAACCATGCATCCTTGGAGTCGTTGGTGGTACCGGTCTTGCCCGCGATGTCGCTGCGGCCCATGGCCAGTGCACGGCGCCCGGTGCCGAGCTTGATCACGTCCTGCAGCATGCTGTTGAGGATGTACGTGGTGCGACCATCGACGATCCGCTCGGCTACTGCCGGTGCTTGTGGCGCTGCTGCGGCGCCCGGGGCTTCACCCGGAACCGGTGCGGCGTTGACGGTGATCGGCTGAGACGCCGGGGCGGCAAAGCCATCGGTCGCCGAGCCACCCTGTGGCACGGTCGGCGGGTTGGCGACGAACAGCGTGTCGCCGTTGCGGCTTTCGATCTTGTCGATGATGTACGGGGTGATCTTGTAGCCGCCGTTGGCGAAGGTGCTCCAGCCGGTAGCGATCTCCATCGGCGTCAGGGTTGCGGTGCCCAGCGCCAGCGACAGGTTCGGCGGCAGGTCCTGCTTGTTGAAGCCGAAGCGGGTGATGTAGTCGATGGTCTTGCCGACGCCCATCGCCTGCAACAGGCGGATCGACACCAGGTTACGCGACTTGTACAGCGCCTCGCGCAGACGGATCGGGCCGAGGAAGGTGTTGGTGTCGTTCTTCGGCCGCCAGACTTTATCCAGGTACTCGTCGACGAACACGATCGGCGCGTCGTTGACCAGGGTCGCGGCGGTGTAACCGCTGTCCAGCGCAGCGCTGTAGACGAACGGCTTGAAGCTCGAACCCGGCTGACGCTTGGCCTGCAGGGCGCGGTTGTAGTTGCTCTGCTCGAACGCGAAACCACCGACCAGCGAGCGGATCGCGCCGTTCTGCGGATCCAGCGACACCAGCGCGCCTTGCGCCTGCGGAATCTGGCTGAATTTCAGCGAATTGTTCGGCTGACGCTGCACGCGAATCAGATCGCCGACCTGTGCCACATCCGACGGCTGGCGCGGTGCGGCGCCCATGCTGTTGGTATTGAGGAACGGACGCGCCCATTTCATGGTGTCCCAGGCAACGTGTTCTTCGCCGCTACGGGTCAGCACTTGCAGGCCGTTCTTGTCGACCTGGGTGACGATCGCCGGTTCAAGACTGCTGATGGTGCGCTGCTTGGTCAGCTCGGTGGCCCAGGCTTCGTGGGTCTTGCCCGGCAGGCGCGACTCGGGGCCACGGTAGCCGTGACGCTGGTCGTAAGTCATCAAGCCTTCGTGCAGCGCGGTGTTGGCCATTTCCTGCAGGTTGCTCGGCACCGTGGTGGTGACGCGGAAACCTTCGGTATAGGCGTCGCTGCCATAGCGGCCGACCATTTCGGCACGGGCCATTTCGGCAATGTACGGTGCGTTCACTTCCGGGGTCGGCACGTGATAGCTGGCGTTCAGTGGCTCGTTGATCGCGGCGGTGTAATCAGCTTCGGAAATCTTCCCGAGCTTGTACATGCGGCCGAGGATCCAGTCGCGACGCTCCTTGCTGCGCGCCGGGTTGGCCAGCGGGTTGAAGCGCGACGGGGCTTTTGGCAGGCCGGCGATCATCGCCATCTGCGCCAGGCTGACGTCGCGGATCGACTTGCCGTAATACACCTGCGCCGCCGCCTCGATGCCATAGGCGCGGTTACCCAGGTAGATCTTGTTCACGTACAGCTCAAGGATCTCGTCCTTGGTCAACTGTCGCTCGATCTGCAGGGCCAGAAGAATTTCTGTGGTTTTGCGCGAGAAGCTGCGCTCGCTGGTCAGGAAGAAGTTCTTCGCCACCTGCATGGTGATGGTGCTGCCGCCGGACTGAATGTGTCCGCTTTTGACCAATTGGGTCGCGGCACGCATCAGGCTGCTTGGATCGACGCCATAGTGGTTGGCGAAATTGTCGTCTTCAGCACTTAGTAACGCATTAATGAAATTGGGGGGAATGTCGGCGAAACGGATCGGAGTCCGGCGCATTTCGCCAAATTCTGCGATCAATTTGTTATCGCTGCTGTAGACCCGCAATGGAATCTGCAACTGAATGCTTCGCAGCGCCTCCACAGAGGGCAAACCCGGACTAAGGTAAAGAAACGCGCCGCTGAGACCTAAAAGCAGTCCGCAGAAAACGGCGACGATGGACCAACCGAAAAATTTCAGCAGACGAATCAAGGCTTTTGGACATCCAGGGCAAAGAATGAATTTGGCGACAGGGTTCCGGGAACACACAGAACAACCCGCGCCGGCAGTAAAAAGCGGAAAAAAACGCTGGGCATTATAAGCACTTTTCTGCTGGGGGCGTCATTTGCGCTTCTGTCAAGGCGCGGTGAAGGAACGCAATGTGTATTACAGAGTCCGTAACTCACGGAAAGTCATAGGGAATTGGTAGTGCTGGGACTCTTCAATAAAAAGACCAATACGTTACTGGGGATCGACATCAGCTCCACTTCGGTGAAGCTGCTGGAGCTTAGCCGCCAGGGCGACCGCTACCGGGTCGAGGCCTACGCGGTGGAGCCTCTGCCGCCCAACGCCGTGGTCGAAAAGAATATCGCCGAGCTCGAAGGCGTGGGCAATGCCTTGTCTCGGGTACTGGTCAAGGCGCGCACCGGGCTCAAGAGCGTGGCGGTGGCGGTGGCCGGCTCTGCGGTGATCACCAAGATCATCGAGATGGACGCCGGGCTGACCGATGACGAGCTGGAAAACCAGCTCAAGATCGAAGCCGACCAATATATTCCCTATCCACTGGACGAAGTCGCTATCGATTTCGAAGTCCAGGGCGTTTCGCCGCGCAACCCGGAGCGGGTCAACGTGCTGCTGGCCGCCTGTCGCAAGGAAAACGTCGAAGTGCGCGAGGCGGCGCTGGCGCTGGCCGGGCTGACGGCGCGAGTGGTCGATGTCGAGGCCTATGCGCTGGAGCGCTCGTTCGGCCTGCTCGCCACTCAACTGGCCGCCTCGCAGGAACGCCTGACGGTGGCAGTGGTGGACATCGGCGCGACCATGACCACTCTCAGCGTCCTGCACAATGGCCGCATCATCTATACCCGCGAGCAACTGTTCGGTGGCCGCCAACTGACCGAGGAGATTCAGCGCCGCTACGGCCTGACCGTCGAGCAGGCCGGGCTGGCGAAAAAGCAGGGCGGTCTGCCGGATGACTATATCAGCGAGGTCTTGCAGCCGTTTCGGGATGCGCTGGTACAGCAGGTGTCGCGCTCGTTGCAGTTTTTCTTTGCCTCCGGGCAGTACAACGCAGTCGATCACATTCTGCTGGCCGGTGGCACGGCGTCGGTGCCAGGGCTGGATCGCCTGATCGAGCAGCGCCTGGGCACCCCGACCCAGGTCGCCAACCCGTTCGCCGACATGGCCTTGAGCAGCAAGGTCAACGCCGGGGCCCTGGCCAGTGACGCGCCGGCCCTGATGATTGCCTGCGGGCTCGCGCTCAGGAGTTTCGACTGATGGCGCGGATCAACCTTCTCCCCTGGCGCGAGGAGCGTCGCGAAGAGCGGCGCAAGCGCTTCCTGCTGATCCTGATCGGGGTCTTCGTCGGTTCGGTGGGTGCAGTGTTCATTGCCGTTCAGATCTTCGATGCCGCCATCGAGCGGCAGGCCGCGCGCAATGCCTACATCGGCAAGCAGATAGCGGTGGTCGACGAACGGATCAAGCAGATCAGCGAACTCAAGGCCCGGCGCCAGCAACTGGTCGAGCGCATGCGCATCATCCAGGACTTGCAGGGCAACCGGCAGATCAGTGGACGGATCTTCGATCAACTGGCACGCACGCTGCCGGACGGCGTGTATTTCACCAGCGTGAAACTGGTGGGCAAGACGCTGACCATCAATGGCGCGGCCGAGTCCAATAATCGGGTTTCGGAGCTGATGCGCAATCTGGATGCCTCCGACTGGTTTGATGCGCCGAGCCTCAACGAGGTGAAGGCGACGACCGCCGGTCAGGTGGATCAGGCCAACGTCTTTCAGCTGACCGTTCGTCAGACCCAGCCAGCCGTGACGGAGGGCGACAAATGAAGCCGTCCGAATGGCTGCAAAGTCTGCGCAATATCGACTTCAACGATCTGGATACCAGCAACATCGGTTCCTGGCCGGCCGCGGTGAAAACCATCGCGGGAGCGTTGCTGGCGGTGCTGGTGTTGGCGCTTGGCTATAACTTTTTCATCAGCGACATGGAAAACCAGCTGGAAGCCAAGCATCAGGAAGAAGACACCTTGAAGGAGCAGTTCGCCAGCAAGGCGCACATGGCCGCCAACCTGGAGCTGTACACCCAGCAGATGAAGGAGATGGAAAACTCCTTCGGCGTGCTCCTGCGGCAGTTGCCCAGCGACACTGAAGTCCCGGGGTTGCTGGAAGACATCACCCGCACCGGGTTGGGCAGTGGCCTCGAATTCGAAGAGATCAAGCTGCTGCCGGAGGTGACCCAGCCGTTCTACATCGAGTTGCCGATCCAGATCACCGTCACCGGGGCTTACCACGACCTCGCCACTTTCGTCAGTGGCGTCGCCGGGTTGCCACGGATCGTCACGTTGCACGATTTCGAACTGGCGCCGGCCAACCCCGAAGGCGGGACCAAGCTGCGCATGAGCATCCTCGCCAAGACTTACCGCTATAACGACAAGGGGTTGGACAAATGACCCCGATCCGTTATTTCGCCCTGTCAGTGCTGGTGCTCGGCCTCAGTGGTTGCGGCAGCAGTGACGAATTCAGCGACCTCGACGCTTACATGAACGAAGTGCGTCTGCGCCCGGCGGGCAAGATCGAGCCGACGCCGACGTTCCATTCCTACCCCACGTTTACCTACAGCGCGGCCAACCTGCGCAGCCCGTTCTCGCGTCAGGTGCGGGTCGATCTGGCCGGGCAGCAGCGCGGCTCGCGCAATGTCAAACCCGACCCCAACCGCGTCAAGCAATACCTCGAAGGTTTCAACATCGAGCAGTTTGAAATGGTCGGCACCATCTCCAATGCCTCCGGCTCCTTTGCCCTGCTGCGTGGGGCCGGCGGTGTGCATCGGCTGAAGGTCGGCGACTACCTGGGGCGCAACGACGGGCGCATCGTGGCGATCAGCGCCACGCAGGTCGATGTGGTCGAAATCGTGCCCGATGGCGAAGGCGCCTGGCTGGAACGTCCGCGCACCATTCCTTTGAAAGAGCACTCATAGTGGAAGTCGAACAATGAACAGGATTTTTTCCACCCTCGGTTTTTCGCTATGGATAGCGCTGCTGTCACCGATGGTTCAGGCGGCCAGTCTCAAGGCGCTGGATGTGGCGGCGTTACCGGGTGACCGCATCGAGTTGAAGCTGTCGTTCGACGGCCCACCACCGCAGCCCAAGGGCTACACCACCGAATCTCCGGCGCGAATCGCTCTGGATCTGCCGGGTGTCGCCAGCCAGCTGACGAGCAAGACCCGCGATCTGGGCAGCGGCAATGCGCGAACGGCGACGGTGGTCGAGGCCAACGACCGTACGCGCCTGATCATCAATCTGACGCAACTGACGCCCTACACCTCGCGGGTCGAGGGTAAGAATCTGTTCGTGGTGGTCGGGCAGGGCGCCAAGCCTGCTGCACCGCGGCCAGCTACTGCTGCGCCACGACCGGTCGCGGCTCCGGCGAAGGCTTACGCCCCCGTTGCCAAGACCATTCGTGGCGTCGACTTCCAGCGTGGCACCGCGGGCGAGGGCAACGTGGTCATTGATCTGTCGGACCCGACCATCGCCCCGGATATCCAGGAGCATGACGGCAAGATCATCCTCAGTTTTGCCCGCACCCAGTTGCCCGACAGGCTGCGGGTGCGCCTCGACGTCAAGGACTTCGCCACGCCTGTGCAGTTCGTCAACGCCACCGCCAGCGGTGATCGTGCGGTCATTACCGTCGAACCCAGCGGCACCTTCGACTATTCCACCTACCAGACCGATAACAAACTGACCGTCAGCATTCGCCCGATGACGGTCGATGACCTGCAAAAACGCAATGCCGAGCGCCAGGCCTACAGCGGCGAAAAGCTCTCGCTGAATTTTCAGGACATCGATGTGCGCTCGGTGCTGCAACTGATCGCCGATTTCACCAACCTCAACCTGGTGGCCAGCGATACGGTGCAGGGCGGTATTACCCTGCGTCTGCAAAACGTGCCATGGGATCAGGCGCTGGACCTGGTGCTGAAAACCAAAGGGCTGGATAAACGCAAGATCGGCAACGTGTTGCTGGTGGCGCCGGCCGACGAAATCGCTGCCCGCGAGCGCCAGGAGCTGGAGTCGCAGAAACAGATCGCCGAACTGGCACCGCTGCGCCGCGAGCTGCTGCAGGTGAACTACGCCAAGGCGGCGGACATCGCCAAGCTGTTCCAATCGGTGACCAGCGCCGAGGCGAAAATCGACGAGCGCGGCTCGATCACCGTCGATGAGCGCACCAACAACATCATTGCCTACCAGACTCAGGATCGCCTCGATGAACTGCGGCGGATCGTGGCGCAACTGGATATTCCGGTGCGTCAGGTGATGATCGAGGCGCGGATCGTCGAGGCCAACGTCGATTACGACAAGAGTCTGGGCGTGCGCTGGGGCGGTTCGATCCAGAACAAGGGCAACTGGAACACCTCCGGGGTCAGCAATGGCACGTCGACCACCATCGGCACACCGGGCAGCACCAGCACCAATTCGCCGTTCGTCGACATGGGCACGATCGGTAACACCTCGGGGATCGGCATCGCCTTCATCACCGACAATGTGCTGCTCGATCTTGAGCTGACGGCCATGGAGAAAACCGGCAACGGTGAAATCGTCTCCCAGCCGAAAGTGGTCACCTCCGACAAGGAGACCGCAAAGATCCTCAAGGGCACCGAGATTCCGTATCAGGAAGCCAGCTCCAGCGGCGCGACGTCGGTGTCGTTCAAGGAGGCTTCGCTGTCGCTGGAAGTGACGCCACAGATCACCCCCGACAACCGCATCATCATGGAGGTCAAGGTCACCAAGGACGAACCGGACTACCTGAACAAAGTGCAGGATGTCCCGCCGATCAAGAAGAACGAGGTCAACGCCAAGGTGCTGGTGAACGACGGCGAGACCATCGTGATTGGCGGTGTTTTCTCAAATACTCAAAGCAAGGTCGTAGATAAGGTGCCATTTCTTGGCGATGTGCCGTATCTTGGCCGCCTTTTCCGGCGTGATGTGGTTTCGGAGAAAAAATCCGAGCTGCTGGTATTTCTCACTCCGCGTATCATGAATAACCAGGCGATTGCTGTGAGTCGTTGATTCTGTGCGAAATTTGATTCTTGTAGGACCGATGGGCGCTGGAAAAAGCACCATCGGCCGGTTGCTGGCCAAAGAGCTGCGCCTGCCGTTCAAAGATTCCGACAAGGAAATTGAACTGCGCACGGGCGCCAATATCCCGTGGATCTTCGACAAGGAAGGCGAACCCGGCTTTCGCGACCGTGAGCAGGCGATGATCGCCGAGCTGTGCGCTTTCGACGGCGTGGTGCTGGCGACTGGCGGCGGCGCGGTGATGCGCGATGCCAACCGCAAGGCCCTGCACGAGGGCGGGCGGGTGGTGTATCTGCACGCCTCCGTCGAGCAGCAGGTCGGCCGCACGTCGCGCGACCGCAATCGTCCTTTGCTGCGCACCGCCGATCCGGCGAAAACCCTGCGTGACCTGCTGGCGATCCGTGATCCGCTCTATCGGGAAATCGCCGATCTGGTGGTGGAAACCGACGAGCGGCCACCGCGTATGGTGGTGCTCGACATTCTCGACCGTCTGGCGCAGCTTCCACCCCGTTAAAGCATCGCCCGAAATGCGCTATCCTCGGCGTCCTGTCAGAGCCGCCGAGGTTGTGGCGGATGGCGTGCGAGCGGCGTCAAACCCGCTATAGGCTGCAGACAACCAATAATTCAGGGCAGGACGCCTGCTTCCATCTTCACTGTGGGGACACATGCAGACACTCAAGGTCGATCTAGGCGAGCGCAGCTACCCGATTCATATTGGCGAAGGTTTGTTGGATCAGCCTGAGTTGCTGGCGCCGCATATCCACGGGCGGCAGGTGGCAATCATCTCCAACGAGACCGTTGCGCCGCTCTATCTCGAACGTCTGACCCGCAGCCTGGCGCAGTTCTCGGTGATCTCGGTGGTGCTGCCGGACGGCGAAGCCTTCAAGAACTGGGAAACCCTGCAGCTGATCTTCGACGGCTTGCTGACCGCCCGTCATGACCGCCGCACCACGATCATCGCCCTCGGCGGCGGTGTCATCGGTGACATGGCCGGTTTCGCCGCCGCTTGCTACCAGCGCGGCGTCGACTTCATTCAGATTCCTACCACGCTGCTGTCCCAGGTCGATTCGTCGGTGGGCGGCAAGACCGGCATCAACCATCCGTTGGGCAAGAACATGGTCGGCGCGTTCTATCAGCCGAACGTGGTGCTGATCGATACCGCGTCCCTGAAAACCCTGCCAGAGCGTGAGCTGTCCGCCGGTCTGGCCGAGGTCATCAAGTACGGTCTGATCTGCGACGAGCCGTTCCTGACCTGGCTCGAAGAAAACGTCGACGCCCTGCGCGCGCTGGACCAGAAGGCCCTGACCTACGCCATCGAGCGCTCCTGCGCGGCCAAGGCTGCAGTGGTCGGTGCCGATGAGAAGGAAACCGGCGTGCGCGCCACGCTCAATCTCGGCCACACCTTCGGCCACGCCATCGAGACCCACATGGGCTATGGTGTCTGGTTGCATGGTGAGGCGGTCGCCGCAGGTACGGTGATGGCGCTGGAAATGTCCGCGCGTCTGGGCTGGATCAGCGAGCAGGAACGTGATCGCGGCATTCGGCTGTTCCAGCGTGCCGGTCTGCCGGTGATCCCGCCGGAAGAAATGACCGAAGCCGATTTTCTCGAACATATGGCAATTGATAAAAAAGTGATCGACGGTCGTCTGCGCTTGGTGCTGCTGCGCCGGATGGGCGAAGCGGTGGTGACCGCCGATTATCCGAAAGAGGTTCTACAGGCCACGCTGGGAGCGGATTACCGCGCTCTGGCTCAGCTTAAAGGTTAATAAGATTCCGATGACTAGTTTGCATGCCGACGAGGCGTTCCTCGGCCATTTCCAGTTAAGTCACGACCCTTTCGCGCCGCGGGTGCCGGGCTTCAAATTCTTCCCGGCCCAGCGCAAGCCGGTGCTGGGGCAACTGCACCACCTGGCGCGTTACAGCCAGTTGCTGCTGGTGGTCACCGGTCCGCAAGGCAGCGGCAAGACCCTGCTGCGCCAGGCGCTGGTGGCCAGCACCAACAAGCAATCGGTGCAAAGTGTCGTGGTGTCGGCTCGTGGGGCTGGCGATGCCGCCGGCGTGCTGCGTCAGGTTGCTCAGGCGCTGGACGTGGCGCAGGCCGAGGTCGGCGCGATTCTGGCGCAAGTGGTGCAGCTGGCACTGACCGGGCAGGAAGTCTATCTGCTGGTGGATGATGCCGAGCAGCTTGACGAATCTGCGCTCGAAGCGCTGATGGCGCTGGGTGCCGGTGCGCCGGAAGGTCGTCCACACGTGTTCCTCTTCGGTGAATCGTCGCTGATCGCGCAACTGGAGGCCTTGCACCTCGAGGAAGAGCGCTTCCACGTCATCGAACTGCAGCCGTACACCGAAGAAGAGACCCGCGAATATCTCGACCAACGGCTCGAAGGTGCGGGCCGGGGTGTCGAACTTTTCACCGCGGATCAGATCTCTGAGATTCACGAAAGCGCCGAGGGTTGGCCTGGCAACATCAACCAGGTCGCTCGCGATGCACTGATCGAAGTCATGATTGCCAGCCGCTCTGCGGTCAAGCGTCCAAGTATGGGGTTCAACATGCCGAAGAAACACGTATTGGCGATTTCCGCCGTCGTTGTGGTCGCGGTCGCCGCCGCCTGGCTGATGCCGGGTCGCAACAAGGCGCCAACCACTGGCGCACCCGCCAACGAACAGGCACAACTGCCATTGGGCCAGGGCGCCAAGGGTGGCGCGCCGAACGTCGAGTTCGCCGGCAATACCCAGCCGATGCCGCTGCCGCTGGTCGGCAACTCGCAGCCGGTGATGCGCGGCCCGCTGGCTGAGGCTGCTGGCGGCATCACCGAAGGCGACGACGGCGTGCCTGTCGAAGGTTCCAGCGCGACGCCGCCGACCGTAACGACTTCCGCACCACCGGCAGGTGTTCCGGCCGGCCCGGCGCCGACCCCGGTTCCGGTGCCAGCCGCCAAGCCGACCCCGGCACCGACTCAGGTCGCCACCGCCAAGCCTGCTCCGGCAGCGCCAGCGGCCAAGCCGACTCCGGCTCCGGCCAAGCCTGTTGCTGCCGCCAAACCGGCCGAGAAGCCGGTTGCCGTGGCCAAGGCTGCCGGTGGCAGCTGGTACGCCGGTCAGCCGACCAGCAATTACGTGGTGCAGATCCTCGGCACCAGCTCCGAAGCGACCGCGCAGAACTTCGTCAAGGAGCAGGGCGGCGAGTACCGTTATTTCAAGAAAGTCCTCAACGGCAAGCCTCTCTACGTGATCACCTACGGCAACTTCGCCAATCGTGATGCAGCCGTTTCTGCCATCAAGGCCTTGCCAGCGAAGGTTCAGGCTGGTAAACCTTGGCCTCGCACTGTCGCCAGCGTCCAACAGGAACTGGCAACAACTCGCTGAAGATTCGGCGGCCTTACCCAGGCCGCCTCTCCAAGCACCTCAAAATTTCTACGAGTGCGCGCTTCCTTCCAGGTCGCGTGCCTTGTGGTGTCTGCGTCACAGTAGTCTTTGAGTCGTTGCAGTCAGAATTAAAAAAGTTTTGACTAGCACAGCAGATCGCTTTAAACCTTTCACAAATGCGACATAGATTTGCGACATTTCGTCGTCAAATTTGTGAGCGTCTGTGTCGCTGTGTACAATGACCACCCTTTTGCCCCCGCAAAGCCGGCGTACGTTCGGCGCGGTCAGCAAGTGGTTGAATTGAAAAGAAATTTGCCTCGAAAAGAGGCAGCCTGGTGAGAAAGTGTCTATGAAAGCAGGTCTGTACCAACCAGATGAATTCAAGGATAACTGCGGTTTCGGCCTGATAGCCCATATGCAGGGCGAGCCCAGTCATACCCTTTTGCAAACGGCCATCGAGGCCCTGACCTGCATGACCCACCGCGGTGGGATTAATGCCGACGGCAAGACCGGTGACGGTTGCGGTCTGCTGATTCAAAAGCCTGACGCGTTCCTGCGGGCGATCGCCCAGGAAAACTTCAGCGTCGAGCTGCCCAAGCAATATGCCGTGGGCATGGTCTTCTTCAACCAGGATCCGGCCAAGGCCGAAGCCGCTCGCGAGAACATGAACCGCGAGATCCTCGCTGAAGGCCTGCAACTGATCGGCTGGCGCAAAGTGCCGATCGACACCAGCGTCCTCGGCCGCCTGGCCCTTGAGCGCCTGCCGCAGATCGAGCAGGTGTACATCGGCGGTGAAGGCCTGAGCGATCAGGACATGGCGGTCAAGCTGTTCAGCGCCCGTCGTCGCTCGTCGGTGGCCAACGCCGCCGATACCGACCACTACATCTGCAGCTTTTCGCACAAGACCATCATCTATAAAGGCCTGATGATGCCGGCCGACCTGGCCGCGTTCTATCCGGACCTCGGTGACCAGCGCCTGCAAACCGCGATCTGCGTGTTCCACCAGCGCTTTTCCACCAACACCCTGCCGAAATGGCCGCTGGCTCAGCCATTCCGCTTCCTCGCCCACAACGGCGAGATCAACACCATTACCGGTAACCGTAACTGGGCGCAGGCCCGTCGGACCAAGTTCACCAACGATCTGATGGATCTGGAAGAGCTCGGCCCGCTGGTCAACCGTGTCGGTTCCGACTCCTCGAGCATGGACAACATGCTCGAACTGATGGTCACCGGTGGCATCGACCTGTTCCGTGGCGTGCGGATGATCATTCCGCCTGCGTGGCAGAACGTTGAAACCATGGACCCGGATCTGCGTGCGTTCTACGAGTACAACTCGATGCACATGGAACCGTGGGACGGCCCGGCCGGCGTGGTGATGACCGATGGTCGTTACGCGGTGTGCCTGCTCGACCGTAACGGTCTGCGTCCGGCGCGCTGGGTCACCACCACCAACGGTTTCATCACCGTTGCTTCGGAAATCGGCGTCTGGAACTACCAGCCAGAAGACGTGATCGCCAAGGGCCGTGTCGGCCCGGGCCAGATCCTCGCCGTGGACACCGAAACCGGGCAGATCCTCGACACCGACGCGATCGACAACCGTCTGAAATCCCGTCATCCGTACAAGCAATGGCTGCGCAAGAACGCCCTGCGCATCCAGGCGACCATGGAAGACAACGACCACGGTTCGGCGTTCTACGACGTCGATCAGCTCAAGCAATACATGAAGATGTATCAGGTCACGTTCGAAGAGCGTGATCAGGTGCTGCGTCCGCTCGGCGAACAGGGCTACGAAGCCGTCGGTTCGATGGGCGACGACACGCCGATGGCCGTGCTGTCGCAGCGTGTGCGCACGCCGTACGACTATTTCCGCCAGCAGTTCGCGCAGGTCACCAACCCGCCGATCGACCCGCTGCGTGAAGCGATCGTGATGTCGCTGGAAATCTGCCTCGGTGCCGAGCGCAACATCTTCCAGGAATCGCCGGAACACGCCTCGCGGGTGATCCTCAGCTCGCCGGTGATCTCGCCGGCCAAGTGGCGCTCGCTGATGAACCTCGACCGCCCGGGTTTCGAGCGGCAGATCATCGACCTCAACTACGACGAAAGCGTCGGCCTCGAAGCGGCGATCCGCAACGTCGCCGATCAGGCTGAAGAAGCCGTGCGTGCCGGGCGTACCCAGATCGTTCTGAGCGACCGTCATATCGCGCCGGGCAAACTGCCGATCCACGCTTCACTGGCGACCGGCGCGGTGCACCATCGCCTGACCGAAAAAGGCCTGCGCTGCGATTCCAACATCCTCGTGGAAACCGCGACCGCACGCGATCCGCATCACTTCGCGGTGCTGATCGGTTTCGGCGCCTCGGCGGTCTATCCGTTCCTGGCCTACGAAGTGCTGGGCGACCTGATCCGCACCGGTGAAGTGCTGGGCGACCTCTATGAGGTGTTCAAGAACTACCGCAAAGGCATCACCAAAGGTCTGCTGAAGATCCTGTCGAAGATGGGCATCTCGACCATCGCCTCGTACCGCGGTGCGCAGCTGTTCGAAGCCATCGGCCTGTCCGAAGAAGTGTGCGAACTGAGCTTCCGGGGCGTGCCGAGCCGCATCAAGGGTGCGCGTTTCGTCGACATCGAAGCCGAGCAGAAAGCACTCGCCACCGAAGCCTGGAGTCCGCGCAAGCCGATCCAGCAGGGCGGTCTGCTGAAGTTCGTCCACGGCGGCGAATATCACGCGTACAACCCGGACGTGGTCAACACCTTGCAAGCCGCCGTGCAGCAGGGCGATTACGCCAAGTTCAAGGAATACACCTCGCTGGTGGACAACCGTCCGGTGTCGATGATTCGCGACCTGTTCAAGGTCAAGACGCTCGACAAGCCGCTGGACATCAGTGAAATCGAGCCGCTGGAATCGGTGCTCAAGCGCTTCGACTCCGCCGGTATCTCGCTGGGCGCACTGTCGCCGGAAGCTCACGAAGCCCTGGCCGAAGCCATGAACCGCCTCGGTGCGCGTTCCAACTCCGGCGAAGGCGGCGAAGACCCGGCACGTTACGGCACGATCAAGAGCTCGAAAATCAAGCAGGTCGCGACCGGCCGTTTCGGTGTAACCCCGGAATACCTGGTCAACGCCGAAGTGCTGCAGATCAAGGTTGCTCAGGGCGCCAAGCCGGGCGAGGGCGGGCAACTGCCAGGCGGTAAGGTCAACGGGCTGATCGCCAAGCTGCGTTACGCAGTGCCGGGCGTGACCCTGATTTCGCCGCCGCCGCACCACGACATCTACTCGATCGAAGACTTGTCGCAGCTGATCTTCGACCTGAAACAGGTCAACCCGAAGGCACTGGTTTCGGTGAAGCTGGTAGCAGAAGCCGGCGTCGGCACCATCGCCGCCGGTGTGGCCAAGGCCTATGCGGACTTGATCACCATCTCCGGCTACGACGGTGGTACCGGTGCTTCGCCGCTGACCTCGATCAAATACGCGGGCGCGCCGTGGGAACTCGGCCTGGCTGAAACCCACCAGACCCTGCGCGGCAACGACTTGCGCGGCAAAGTCCGGGTGCAGACCGACGGTGGCCTGAAAACCGGTCTCGACGTGATCAAGGCAGCGATCCTCGGCGCCGAAAGCTTCGGCTTCGGTACGGCGCCGATGATCGCCCTCGGTTGCAAATACCTGCGCATCTGCCACCTGAACAACTGCGCCACTGGTGTTGCGACGCAGAACGAGAAGCTGCGCAAGGATCACTACATCGGTACCGTCGACATGGTGGTGAACTTTTTCACCTACGTCGCCGAAGAAACCCGTGAGTGGCTGGCCAAGCTCGGCGTGCGTTCCCTCGAAGAGCTGATCGGCCGTACCGATCTGCTGGAAATCCTCGAAGGCCAGACCGCCAAGCAGCACCACCTGGATCTGACCCCGCTGCTGGGCAGCGATCACATCCCGGCGGACAAACCGCAATTCTGCGGCGTTGAGCGCAACCCGCCGTTCGACCAGGGCCTGCTGGCCGAGAAAATGGTCGACATGGCGACCTCGGCGATCAACGACCTCAGCGGTGCCGAGTTCGAACTGGACATCTGCAACTGCGACCGTTCGATCGGCGCGCGGATCTCCGGCGAAATCGCGCGCAAGCACGGCAATCAGGGCATGGCCAACGCGCCGATCACCTTCCGCTTCAAAGGCACGGCCGGTCAGAGCTTCGGCGTGTGGAACGCCGGCGGTCTGCACATGTACCTGGAAGGCGACGCCAATGACTACGTCGGCAAAGGCATGACTGGCGGCAAACTGGTCATCGTCCCGCCGAAGGGCAGCGTCTATCAGACTCAGAACAGCGCCATCATCGGCAACACCTGCCTGTACGGCGCCACCGGCGGCAAGTTGTTCGCCGCCGGCACCGCGGGCGAGCGTTTCGCTGTGCGTAACTCCGGTGCCCACACGGTCGTGGAAGGCACTGGCGATCACTGCTGCGAGTACATGACCGGTGGTTTCGTCTGCGTCCTGGGCAAGACCGGTTACAACTTCGGCTCTGGCATGACCGGTGGTTTCGCCTACGTGCTCGACCAGGACAACACCTTCGTTGACCGGGTCAACCACGAACTGGTGGAAATCCAGCGGATCAGCGGCGAGGCGATGGAAGCCTACCGCAGCCACTTGCAGAACGTGCTGAACGAGTACGTCAAGGAAACCGAGAGCGAGTGGGGTCGTGAACTCGCCGAAAACCTTGATGACTACCTGCGCCGTTTCTGGCTGGTGAAGCCTAAGGCTGCCAACCTGAAATCGTTGCTTTCCAGCACTCGTGCCAACCCGCAGTGATATGCGCCTGAAGAGTTTGATGAGGTTTTAACAATGGCTGAACGTCTGAATAACGACTTCCAGTTCATCGATGTCGGGCGCAAGGATCCGAAGAAGAAACTGTTGCGTCAACGCAAGAAAGAGTTCGTCGAGATCTACGAACCGTTCAAACCCCAGCAGTCGGCCGACCAGGCCCACCGCTGCCTGGGTTGCGGCAACCCGTATTGCGAATGGAAGTGCCCGGTGCACAACTTCATTCCCAACTGGCTGAAGCTGGTGGCCGAGGGCAACATCCTCCAGGCCGCCGAGCTGTCGCACCAGACCAACACCCTGCCGGAAGTCTGCGGTCGGGTGTGCCCGCAGGATCGGCTGTGCGAGGGTGCCTGCACCCTCAACGACGGTTTCGGCGCGGTGACCATCGGTTCGGTCGAGAAGTACATCACCGACACCGCGTTCGCCATGGGCTGGCGCCCGGACATGTCCAAGGTCAAGCCGACCGGCAAGCGTGTCGCGATCATCGGTGCCGGCCCGGCGGGCCTGGGCTGTGCCGACGTGCTGGTGCGTGGCGGCGTGACCCCGGTGGTGTTCGACAAGAACCCGGAAATCGGCGGTCTGCTGACCTTCGGTATCCCTGAGTTCAAGCTTGAGAAGAGCGTGCTGAGCAATCGTCGCGAAGTCTTCACCGGCATGGGCATCGAGTTCCGCCTCAACACCGAGGTCGGCAAGGACGTGACCATGGAACAACTGCTCGCCGAATACGATGCGGTATTCATGGGCATGGGCACCTACACCTACATGAAGGGCGGTTTTGCCGGTGAGGACCTGCCGGGCGTCTACGACGCGCTGGACTTCCTGATTGCCAACGTCAACCGCAACCTGGGCTTTGAAAAGTCGCCGGAAGATTTCGTCGACATGAAAGGCAAGAAGGTCGTGGTACTCGGTGGTGGCGACACGGCGATGGACTGCAACCGCACCTCGATCCGTCAGGGCGCCAAGTCGGTGACCTGCGCCTATCGTCGTGACGAAGCGAACATGCCCGGCTCGCGCAAAGAGGTGAAGAACGCCAAGGAAGAAGGCGTGAAATTCCTCTACAACCGCCAGCCAATCGCGATCGTCGGTGAAGACAAGGTCGAAGGCGTGAAAGTGGTCGAGACCCGTCTCGGCGAACCGGACGCCCGTGGCCGCCGCAGCCCCGAGCCGATCCCGGGCTCCGAAGAGATCATCCCGGCCGACGCCGTGGTCATCGCGTTCGGTTTCCGTCCAAGCCCGGCGCCGTGGTTCGAACAGTTCGAAATCCAGACCGACAGCCAGGGCCGCGTCGTCGCGCCTGAGCAGGGTCAGTACAAGCACCAGACCAGCAACCCGAAAATCTTCGCCGGTGGCGACATGGTGCGCGGTTCCGACCTGGTGGTGACGGCGATCTTCGAAGGCCGCAATGCCGCCGAAGGGATCCTTGATTACCTGGGCGTCTGATTACATTTCAGCCTGAAATGCGCTCAAAAATGTGGGAGCGGGCTTGCTCGCGAAGAGGGAGTGTCAGTCGACAGATTTGTTGCCTGACCCACCGCTTTCGCGAGCAAGCCCGCTCCCACATTGGTTTCTGTGCGCTCAATACAGCGCAATAAATTGACCCGATAGACAAAAGGCTGACCTGCATCCGTGCCTTTTGCGTCGCGCTCTGAGAAAATGCCCGCACTTTTTTTCCGGATGCCGACATGACTGCCCTGAAGAACGACCGTTTCCTCCGCGCCCTGCTCAAGCAACCTGTAGACGTCACCCCGGTGTGGATGATGCGCCAGGCCGGCCGCTACCTGCCTGAATACCGCGCCAGCCGTGCCCAGGCCGGTGATTTCATGAGCCTGTGCATGAATCCGGAATTCGCTTGCGAAGTCACGTTGCAACCGCTCGACCGCTACCCGCAACTGGACGCGGCGATCCTGTTTTCCGACATCCTCACCATCCCCGATGCCATGGGCCAGGGCCTGTACTTCGAGACCGGTGAAGGTCCACGCTTCAAGAAAGTCGTCAGCACCCTGGCCGACATCGAAGCGTTGCCGATCCCTGATCCACACAAAGACCTCGGCTACGTGATGGACGCGGTCAGCACCATCCGCCGCGAGCTGAACGGCCGAGTGCCGCTGATCGGTTTCTCCGGCAGCCCCTGGACCCTGGCGACCTACATGGTTGAAGGCGGCTCGTCGAAAGACTTCCGCAAGACCAAGGCGATGCTCTACGACAACCCGCAAGCCATGCACCTGCTGCTGGACAAGCTGGCGCAGTCGGTGACGTCGTACCTCAACGGCCAGATCATGGCCGGCGCGCAAGCGGTGCAGATCTTCGATACCTGGGGCGGCAACCTGTCGGCCGCGGCGTACCAGGAGTTCTCCCTGGCCTACATGAAGAAAATCGTCAGCGGCCTGATCCGCGAGCACGACGGTCGCAAGGTGCCGGTGATCCTCTTCACCAAGAACGGCGGCCTGTGGCTGGAAAGCATCGCCGAAGCCGGCGCCGACGCATTGGGTCTGGATTGGACCTGCGACATCGGCAACGCCCGCGCCCGCGTCGGCGACAAGGTAGCCCTGCAAGGCAACATGGACCCGACCGTGCTCTACGCCAAACCGGAAGCGATCCGCACCGAAGTCGGGCGCATTCTGGCCAGCTACGGCAAGGGCAGCGGTCACGTGTTCAACCTCGGCCACGGCATCACCCCTGAGGTCGATCCGGAACATGCGGGCGCGTTCCTGCGCGCGGTGCATGAGTTGTCGGCGCAGTATCACGAGTGATCGACGCGCAATAGAAAACGCCCGGCTTATGCCGGGCGTTTTTGTTTCCGCGATCCAACGTCGGACGCGGATCAATTGTAGGAGTGAGCCTGCTCGCGATAGCGGTAAGTCAGTCGCCAGATGTGTTGGCTGACACACCGCTATCGCGAGCAGGCTCACTCCTACAGGGTTTTGCGTCAGGCTTTGACTCCGCCGAGCGGCGGCAACTTCGCCAGCTTCAACGCCACCCCCAGCGCCACCAGCAACAACGCGCCAATGAACAACCCAATCCCGTTCCAGCCGCCCAAATGCCAGAACACCCCGCCCGCCGTGCCGGCAATGCTGGAGCCTGCGTAATAACTGAACAGGTACAACGACGACGCCTGGCCCTTGGCTTTCAGCGCCCGCCGGCCGATCCAACTGCTCGCCACCGAGTGCGCGCCGAAGAAGCCGAAGGTGAAGATCAGCATGCCGACGATCACCAGCAGCAGCGGGGTGAACATCGTCAGCGCGAGGCCGGCGAACATCAGGGCAATGGTCGCCCACAGCACCTTGCGCCGCCCCAGTTTGTCCGCCAACGAACCGATCTTTGCCGAACTGTAGATGCCCGACAGATACACCACCGACAGCAAGCCGACGAACACCTGATCGAGGTTGTACGGCGCGGCCAGCAGGCGATAGCCGATGTAGTTGAACAGGGTGACGAACGCCCCCATCAGCACGAACGCTTCAAGAAACAGCAGCGGCAGACCGGCATCGCGAAAGTGCATGGTGAAGCCGTCGAGCAGGCTGCGCGGGTGCAGCGAGCGCGAGCGGAAGTTGCGTGATTCGGGAAGGATTTTCCAGAACACTGCCGCCGCAATCAGCGCCAGACCGCCGATCACCAGCATTGCGGTGTGCCAGCTGACAAAGTCGATCAGCACCCCGGTTATCAACCGCCCGCTCATCCCGCCAATCGCGTTGCCGCCGATGTACAGGCCCATCGCCAGGCCGATGTGCTGCGGGTGGATTTCCTCGCTCAGGTAAGTCATCGCCACGGCCGCCAGGCCGCTCAGCGACAGCCCGATCAGCGCGCGCATGATCAGCACGCCGTGCCAGCTCGGCATCATCGAACTGGCGATGGTGCACAGCGCTGCGGCGAACAGCGCTGCGACCATCACCGGTTTACGCCCGATCCGGTCGGAAATCGGTCCGGTGATCAATAGACCGAAGGCCAGCATGCCGGTCGCCACCGACAGAATCAGGCTGCTTTGCGCGGCATTGATCGAATACTCGTGGGACAGCAGCGGCATCATCGGCTGCACGCAGTACAACAGGGCGAAGGTCGCGAAGCCGCCGCTGAACAGCGCCAGCACCGTGCGCATGAACATCGGCGTGCCTTTTTCGATGTAGATCTCCTGCAGCTCGGCGATCACATCGTCGGCTGCGGCAGGCGGGACTTCATGGGCCAGGGGGGCGACAACTGTTTTCACTTCAGACCTCGGAGGGCACGGCCGGGCAGGCAATGAAAAAATCATATAGCTGGCTAATGTTTCTATCCAATATATTGTTCGACCTGTTTGATAGCTTTAACGACCTAATGGGGTTTCCATGGAATTGCGTCATCTGCGCTACTTCATCGCTGTCGCCGAAGAACTGCATTTCGGCCGCGCCGCACAGGTGCTGGGGATCTCCCAGCCGCCGCTGAGTCAGCAGATTCAGGCGCTGGAGCAAGAGGTCGGCGCGCGGTTGTTCGAACGCACCAATCGTCGGGTCGAGCTGAGCGAGGCTGGCCGATTGTTTCTGGAAGAGGCGCGGCTGGTGCTGGCGCAGGTCGACAAAGCGGCGGACGTTGCCCGGCGTGCGCAACTCGGCGAACTCGGCGAATTGAAGATTGGCTTCACCTCGTCGGCGCCGTTCAACTCGACCATTCCCCAGGCAATTTTTGCCTTTCGCCAGCGTTTCCCGGCGGTGCACCTGAACCTGCGGGAGATGAGCAGCACGCAAGTCGCCGAAGGGCTGGTGGATGAGTCGATCGAGGTCGGGATCATGCGTCCACTGGGTCTGCCGGATTCGCTGAATGTGGTGGAGCTGATGCGTGAGCCGCTGGTGGCGGTGCTCGGTTCCAAACATCCGCTGGCGCAGGGCAGCGAGGAAGGGCTGTTCCTCTCGGCGCTGGCGCTGGAGCCGTTCGTGTTCTTTCCGCGCAGCTACGGCAGCGGGCTGTATGCGCAACTGCTCAGTCTGGCCCGTGATGCCGGGTTCAGCCCGCACTTCGCCCAAGAGGCCGGGGAGGCGATGACCATCATTGGTCTGGTCGCCGCGGGGCTGGGGGTATCGGTGTTGCCGGCGTCGTATCAGCGGATGCGTATCGACGGCGTGGTCTACCGGCCATTGCTCGATCCGGAGGCGGTGTCGGCGGTGTGGCTGGTGCAGCGCAAGGATCAGAAATCGCCGATGGCCAAGGCGTTCATCGAATTGCTGACGCGCAAGGTTGAGCCTTCAAAAGCTTGATTGCTGCCGGCCTCTTCGCGAGCAAGCCCGCTCCCACCACTGGAATGCGGTCCCCTGTGGGAGCGGGCTTGCTCGCGAAGTCGCCCGCCCAAACACCACATTTCTCAGGGCAACCGCACCAAATCCCCCTTCAACGCCACCCGCGTCACAAACACCCCGGCCCGGCACTCATAGGTATTCAAATCCTTGCGCACATGCTGGTCGTAATAACTGACGATATTGACCACCGCATTCGCCCCGACCCGCTTGGCATCGGCCTGCAACTTGATCAGGTTCGACTGCAGCACCCACTCGCAGGAATCGTGATCGCTCTTGTTGAAGCCGTTGGTGCGTAAATCACTGATCACATCGCGGCGCAACAACTGCTGGGTGCCCTGCGGCCCGTTGCCGATCAGGTAGAACTTCACACTGCCATCCAGCCGCCCGGCGCGAATCGCATCCGAGAGCACGGTTTCGAACGGCATGTACATCAAATTGGTGGCGTGGCTGGCGCTGGGCAATAGCCCGAGGAGCGTGGCGGCGATCAGGGCTTTCACTTGCATGGTCATCTCCTTGACGGTGAAAGAGAACCGCGAGTGTTCGAACGATGGGCTCGCCGTTCCGGCAGGCATGACGCGGCAACCTGCCAGAGCGAGTGTAGATGCTGAAAACGAAGAGGGCGCCGAAAGGCGCCCTTCGTCGTTTCTGGCAATTACTGAACCGTCGCCAGATCACCCTTCAACGCAACACCGGCCATGATCGCGCCGGCGTGGCATTCGTAGTTCTTCGCGTCTTTGTGCTCGTTGCTCTTGTAGAAGCTGACGATGTTGGTCACGGCGTTGGCGCCGGCGCTTTTGGCGGCCTGGTGCAGGCTGATGATGGCCGATTGCACGACCCATTCGCAGGCTTCCTGATCGGTCTTGTTGAAGGCGTTGGTCTTTTTGTTGGTCACGGCGCCGCTGCTCAGAACGGTGACTTTACCGGGCGGGGTGGTGCCGGCCAGGTAGAACTTTACGCTGCCGTCGATCTTGCCGCTGCGGGTGGCTTCGGCAACCGCTTTGTCGAACGGCAGCATGACCTGTGTATCCCGGGCCTGGCTGACTGCCGGCAGGGCGCAAAGCAGCAGGGCGGTGATGGCGAGTTTGTTGAAACGCATGGAGGTCTCCTTGACCTGGATTGATTCGGTTAAGGCCAGCGACGGAAAATCAACGAGGTGTTGACGCCACCAAAAGCGAAATTGTTGTTCATCACGTACTCGTGATGCATCTGGCGGAATTCGCCGCGCAGGTAATCAAGCTTGCCGCAGTGCGGGTCGACCTCGTCGAGGTTGAGCGTGTGCACGTACAGGTCGCGATTGAGCATTTCGATGCTGAACCACGACTCCAGCGCGCCGCAGGCCCCCAGCGTGTGGCCGAGGAAACTCTTCTGCGAGCTGATCGGCATGTGTTCGCCGAACAGACTGCTGGTCGCCAGTGTTTCGGCAATGTCGCCCTGTTCAGTAGCAGTACCGTGACCGTTGACGTAACCGATGGCATCCGGCGTCAGTCCGGCGTCT
Organism: Pseudomonas sp. 14P5.3.2; assembly: GCF_057799175.1. Lineage (NCBI taxonomy): Bacteria > Pseudomonadati > Pseudomonadota > Gammaproteobacteria > Pseudomonadales > Pseudomonadaceae > Pseudomonas > Pseudomonas sp. 14P5.3.2. The sequence goes on from NZ_JBYOKU010000020.1 coordinate 25,411, forward strand.
TCCAGCGCCAGTTCCATTGCCCGGCGCATGGTGATCTGCTCGGGGCGGGTGGTGTGCTGGCCGTCGGCGTTGCTGCCGAAACCGACGATTTCCGCGTGGATCCGCGCACCCCGGGCGAGGGCATGCTCCAGCTCTTCGAGCACCAGCATGCCGCCGCCTTCGCCGATCACCAGACCGTCGCGGCCCTTGTCATACGGGCGTGGGCTGGTCTGTGGCGCATCGTTTTTCAGGCTGGTAGCGTACAGCGCGTCGAAGACCATGGCTTCAGTCGGGCACAGCTCTTCGGCACCGCCGGCGAGCATCAACGGCAGCCGTCCGAACTTGATCGCTTCATAGGCGTAGCCGATCCCCTGGCTGCCGCTGGTGCAAGCGCTGGACGTCGGGATCAGCCGCCCTGTGAGGCCGAAGAAGATGCTGATGTTGGCCGCGGTGGTGTGCGGCATCATCCGCACGTAGGAGTTGGCGTTGAGGCCTTCGGCCACCGAGTTCAGCAGCATGTTGCCGAAGGCCTTGATCTCGTCGGTGCTGCCGGTGGACGAACCGCAGGCCACACCCATGCGCCCGTCCTTGATCGATTCGTCGCCGAGCAGGCCGGCGTCGGCCAGCGCCTGTTCCGCCGCGCCCACCGCCAGCCGTGACACCCGGCCCATGCTGCGCAGTTGCTTGCGGGTCCAGTGCGGCGGTACGACAAAATCATCGATCGGCCCGGCCAGACGGGTGTTGAGTTCGCTGAAGCGGTCCCACTCGTCCATGCGGCGGATGCCGCTGCGGTTGGCCGCGAAGTTGCCGGCGATGGTCTGCCAGTCGCTGCCCAGCGAGGTGATGCCGGCCATGCCGGTGACGACGACGCGCTTCATCAGCACAAGCCTCCGTTGACCGCCAGGACCTGGCGGGTGATGTACGAGGCTTCCGCCGACATCAGGAAATTAACCGCAGCGGCCACCTCTTGCGGGGTGCCCATGCGTTGTGCGGGGATCATTTTCATCAGCTCTTCCACCGGCACGTTTTCGTCGAGCATCGCCGTGTCGATCAGGCCCGGTGCGACGCAGTTAACGGTGATTTTGCGCTTGCCCAGTTCGATCGCCAACGCTTTCGCCGCACCGATCACCCCGGCCTTGGAGGCGCTGTAGTTGACCTGACCTCGGTTGCCGATCAATCCCGACACTGAGGTGATGCAGACGATCCGACCAGCGGCGCGACGACGGATCATCGGCATCATCACCGGGTGCAGGACGTTGTAGAAACCGTCGAGGTTGGTGCGCAGCACCACGTCCCAATCGTCGTCGCTCAGCGCCGGAAAAGCGCCATCACGGGTCAGACCGGCGTTGAGCACCACGCCGTAATAGGCGCCGTGGGTTTCGACGTCGGCTTCGAGAATGGTCTTGCAGGTTTCGCGGTCGGCGACGTCGAATTGCAGGATGCGCGCGTTGCGGCCCAGCGCTTCGACTTCGGCTTTCACCGCTTGGGCTTCGGCCACGCCGCTGCGGCAATGCAGGACGATGTCGTGCCCGGCCTGCGCCAGACGCAAGGCAATGGCGCGGCCGATGCCACGGCTGGAGCCGGTGACCAGTACGGATTCAGTCATCGTTCGACTCTCTGTTTTGTTCAAGGTATTGGCTGGGCTGCGGCGGGCGGAACACGTTCAAGCGGGCGCTGGCCTCGATGCCGGGGGCGTTGATGTGGCATTCGAAAACACCCATGCCGTTGTCGTCTTCCAGCGAACGGATGCCGTGGATGGTCAGTTCGCTGCCGGCCGGAAACGCCTCGACGTTGCACTCGAACTTGCGGCTGCCGAGGAGGAAGCCGAGCTCGACCGGTTTGCCCTTCAAGCGAGCATGACAACCGGCGAACGCGGCGACGCTCTGCGCCATCAACTCGATGCCGACCCACGCCGGCAGGCTGCCGTCGGGCAGGTTGAACAGGCCGTCGGGCTTGACCGTGAGGCGGGTGTGGATCTGCTCCTCGTCGAAGCTGAGGATGCGGTCGATCAGAATCATGTCGCCAGCGTGGGGCAGCAGTTCGGCGAGCGGCCAGTCGTTCATGGGGCGTCTCCGATAATCAGGCTGACGTTGTTGCCGCCGAAGGCAAACGAGTTGCTCATCAGGTAGCGGGGTGCAATGGACGACAGGCGCTCGCTCGCGGTCACCCACTTCAGCGCCGGCAAGTCGGGGTCGGGCTGGGCATCCCAGACGTGTGGCGGCAAGGCTTGCTGCGGGTTGTCGGCGCTCAGGCTCAGCCAGCAGAACGCCGCTTCGAGGGCGCCGGCCGCGCCGAGGGTGTGGCCGGTCATCGGCTTGGTCGACGAGCAAGCCACGCCGTCGGGGAACAGCGTGGCGACGGCCAGACTTTCCATCGCATCGTTGTGCTGGGTCGCCGTGCCATGCAGGTTCAGGTAGCTGATTTGCGTCGCTTGCAGCTGTGCGCGGCTCAAGGCTTTCTGCATCGCTTGCAGGGCGCCGCGACCGCTCGGTTCCGGCGCGGAAATATGGTGCGCGTCGGAGCTGGCGCCGCTGCCGAGCAGGGCAATGGCCGGGCCGTCGCTGCGCTGCTTGCTCATCAGGAACAGCACCGCCGCTTCGCCGATGTTGATGCCGTTGCGGTTGGCCGAGAACGGATTGCAGCGCTCGTCGGACACCGCTTCCAGCGCGCAGAAACCGTTGAGCGTGAGTTTGCACAGGCTGTCGACCCCGCCGCACAGCACTGCGTCGCACAGGCCCAGATCGAGCAGACGCTGCGCGCTCATCAACGCCCGCGCACTGGACGTGCAGGCGGTGGAAATCACATAGGCCGGGCCGCTGAGTTGCAGCCAGTCGGCGAGAAAGTTCGCCGGGGCGCCGAGTTCCTGTTGCCGATAGTCGTACTCGGCAGGGAACTGCTGCTCGCGAAGATAGTGCGCCAGACCGCGGCTGGCCTCGTCGATCCCCGAGGTACTGGTGCCGAGCACCACGCCGATGCGCGCGCGACCATAGGACTGGATCGCCCGATCGATGTCCTCGCGAATCTGCAGCGCGGCTTCCAGCAGCAGTTGATTGTTGCGGCTGCTCTGGTCGGCCAGTTCGGCCGGAATCGCCGCCAGCTCAGCGTGCACCGCCGCCACCGGCAACTCACGTCCGGCCACCCAGCCTGACTCGTGGCGCATGCCCGAGCAGTCACCGGCAAACAGGTTTTGCGCGACCTGGTGCTTGTCGCGGCCCAGTGCGCAGATCACGCCGAGGGCATTGAGGTAGGCAGTCATGGCGTCGGTTCACCGAGGGGAGAAACCCGATAGTGCGGGCCTTGGGGCAGATTCAATTCGAAGCTCAACGGTTGTGCATAACGGATCGCCCAGCGCGGCGCCAGCGTACGTTGCTCGCCCTGCTGCTGCGCGGCGGGGTAATTGCGCGCCAGTTCGCCGGAGGGGGTCAGGGCGAACAGCAACGCGGCAAACAGCTCCCGGGCTTCCGGATTGGGCGGCAGCAGCCCGTCGGCCTGCCAGCGACCGTCGATCAGTTGCTGACGCGCCTGGGGGATGCCCAGCGGGTCCATCATCGACCAGCGGATGCCGGGGCCTTCGCGCTGGATCACCAACAGCCAGTCCTGACGCTGATCGGCTTGCTGGCGCTCGATGTGCAGTTGCAGCGGTAATGGCAGCGTCGGGTTGTTCGCGGGCAGCGGGGCCTGGTTGGCGCATCCACTTAGCAGGGCCGTTAGCAACAATACCAGCCACACCACAACCCCTGTGGGAGCGGGCTTGCTCGCGAAGGCGTCGGCACATCCGACATCAATGCCAACTGACCCACCGCTTTCGCGAGCAAGCCCGCTCCCACAGGTTAAGTGTTGCATCAGGAAGCCTCTGCCAGTGGTTTTCGGGCGACGACATTCACCAAGGTTTCCTCACGCTCGCCAAACGGCTTCGGCCGGCGCAATCCGAAGCGCTCCAGCAAGCCAAAGTCCTTCGAACGGCTCCACCACAGGTACGGGTACGAGACATTGCGCTCGCCAAACTCGAAACCCTGTTGGCGAATCATCTCCAGGTACTGCGCCGCGCTCTTCTGCACATGCATCGGATGGCGGAACAGCCAGCGGATCACCCAGGTATCAATGTAAGCCTCGGTGGACTCGGCGAACAGCAGATAACCGCCCGGCTTCAGTACGCGGTAGAACTCGGCGAGGGCTTTTTCCTGTTCGACCAGATGATGAAAGGTCTGGTGGCAGAACAGCAGGTCGACACTGGCATCGGCGACGTTGAGCGTCGCGCAATCGCTACCGATCAGCTCCACGTCGAAGCCCTGCCGCGCCGCTTCTTCGGCGCTCAATTGCAGGCTGTGCGGATCGGCGTCGATGCCGATCAGACGCTGTGGGGCGAAGGTCTGGCGCAGATGGCGGAACGATTTGCCCTGACCGCAGCCAGCATCCAGCAGCACCGGATGGGCCGGCAGCGACTCGCTGAACAAGCCGCGCAAATCGTTGATCGCCACGCGCAGCACATGGTGCTGCCAGGTGTGACTGCGCAGGAACCAGAAACCGAAGCGGGTTTCCTCGACGTAGCTGTCGCTCAAGTAATTCATGGGGCGTCCTTTGCACAGAGTTCGGAAATCATCTTCAACCGGCGGCGTGCTTCGCTGACGAACGGGTTGCGTTCATCCCAGGCATAACCGGCGAGGATCGAGCAGATCATCCGGCGAATCTCCGCCTGACTGTCTTGGTAAAAGATCACGTCCTGAAAGGTGCCGGCGTACCAGCCCTCGACGTAGCAGCGGAAAGTGTCGACTCCGCGCTTGAGCGGTTCGGCGAACTCGCGCTGCCAGTCGACGGTTTCGCCCTGCAACTGCCGGTGCAAGACCGCCGCGGCCATGCTCGCCGAACGCATGGCGATGGTCACGCCGGAAGAGAACACCGGGTCGAGAAATTCTGCGGCGTTGCCGAGCAGGGCGAAGCCCGGGCCGTGCAGGGTTTTCACATTCGCCGCATAACCGCCGAGGGTGCGCGCCGGTGTGTCCCACACCGCGTTGTTCAGTACGCCGGCGAGGCTTGGGGTTTCGGCGATGAAGCCGCGCAGGCAGGCATCCAGATCGCTGTCGCGCCCCTGGAAATGTTCGGCGGCAGCGACCACGCCCACCGAGCAGCGACCGTTGCTGAACGGGATCGTCCAGAACCAGATGTCGCGGTGTTCAGGGTGGGTGGTGACGAGGATCTTCTCGCGGTCGAAGGCCGGGTTGTCGATGTGATCTTCAACGTGGGTGAACACCGCCTGGCGCACCGGGAAATTCGAGGGTGCTTCCAGATCGAGCATACGCGACAGCACGCGCCCGTAACCGCTGGCGTCCAACACAAAATCCGCTTCGACGCGGTACTCGCTGCCGTCCTCGCGCAGCACGTCGAGCTGCGGTCGGGCCCGGTCGAAATCGACGCGGACGATGGCATCGCCATAGCGGATTTCGGCACCCTGCAATTCAGCCTGATCGGCCAACAGCTTGTCGAAGTCGGCACGTTGCACCTGGAATGTGGTTGGCTTGCCTGCGGTGAAGGTGTCGCTGAAATCGAAGGCACTGTAGCGCTCGCCCCAGGCGAAGGCGGCACCGGTCTTGCGCTGGAACCCGGCGGCGTTGACGGCGTCGAGCATGCCGGCCTCTTCGACGAAATCCAGGCAATGGCTGAGCAGGCTCTCGCCGATGGAAAAACGCGGAAAGTGCTGGCGCTCGATCACCAGCACATCGTGGCCCTTGCGCTTGAGCAGCGCGGCGGCGATGGCGCCGGACGGTCCGGCACCGATAATCACGACCTGACGGGATTCCATTTCAACGATTGGCACGTGAGCTCCGGGGCAATGGGTGTTGCAGATTCAGGGGCGCGCGATGCAGGCCGATCAGGGCCGGCAACAGCGTCGCGATCAGGCCCATCAGCATCAGCGCGAAGTACAGCGCCGGACTGATGAGCTGTTGTTGCAGCAACAGGTTGAGAAAGACGATTTCGCTCAGGCCGCGAATGTTCAGCAGTACGCTTTCGCGCCAGCGGCTCGCGCCTTGGAAGGAAGCGCCGGCCCAGCCCAGGCCGAGCCAGTTGCCGAGCAGTTTACTGGCAATCGGCAACAGCAGCAGCGCCGCCCATTGCACCGCGCCGAGGCTGGCGAGGGCGCTGTGCACGTCGATCTGCACGATGCCGAAGGTGAGGATCAGCGGGATCGCGATCCATGTCTGCAAACGGCTCATCCACCGCGCCGGCAATGGCAGCACCAACGGCACCTTCAGCAAGGCCATGCACAGCAGATAACCGATGCCGAAAATCAGCGCGTTGAGTTTGTAGTGCTCGGCCAGCACCAGCAGCGCAAAGAAGCCGAGGCTGTAGGTCAGCGGGCGACGCACGCGCAACAGATGCAACAGCGCCGGCACGCAGGCCAGACCCAGCGGCAGCAACAGGCTGCTCAGATGCAGACTGCCCTGAGCCAGGCCGAACAGCGTCCAGCAGGTCAGATCGATGAGGATTGCGGTCTGCACCAGACGCCGGGTGGCGGCGGGCGGGTAATTGATGTGGCGCAGGTACAGGTACAGCACCGGTATCGCGGTAATCGCAAACACCAGACCGATCGCCAGCGAGTTCAGCCACGGTTGCGCCGGCAGCAGCCAACAGGCGGCGGCCAGACCGCAGGCGAACGGCACGACAAAACTCGGCACGGCGATTTTCACGCTCTGGCGGTCCAGTCGCAGGTCGATCACATCACTGAGAATGTGCCCGAGCAACAGCGCGAAACTCAGGCTGTAGAGGTCTTTCAGCCACCCCGGCGCAATCAGTTCGGCACCGCTGAGTTGCCAGCCCGGTTCGATCCAGAAGTACATCAGCAGCGGCAATCCGAAGCTGGCCAGCAGCAACTGGCTGACGATCGGGATCAGGCCGAAATGCCGACCGACACGGATCGCCACAGCGAACAGGGCCAGGGCCAGCAGCCAGAAACCGACGACCATCATGCTGCCGGCTCCACGACGCTGGCGCTGTGGACGTGACGTCCGGCCCACGGCGCCAGAATGAAACTGAACGCCAGCCCGAGGCTCACCGCCAGGCCGAAATTGCTCACCGCCGGCGTGCTCGACACCGCCAGCAGACCGAACGACAACCAGGTCGTCAGCGCCGCCAGCAAGGTGCCCAGCAAGCTGACAGCCGCACCGCCGACCTGCTCACGCATGAGAATCGCGTAATCGACGCTGATCGCCGTCACCAGCAGCAGGCCGAACAGGCTGAACAGGGTCAGCGGCTGACCGAGCCAACCGAGGCTGGCAAGGCTGCACAGCGCTGCCAGCAGCGGCAGGGCGACGATGCGCAAGGCGCCGCCGAAGCCGAACGGCACGATCAGCACCAGCACGATCAACACACAGGAGGCGAGTTTCAGTTCGGCAGCGCTGATCTGGGTCGCGGCGAATACGTTGTTCAATTCGCCGAGACGATCCACCAGCATCACGCCCGGCAAGTCCAGGGCCTGCACCCGCAGCAGTGACGGATTGTTCAGGCCTTGCAGACTGGTCATCGCCGCCACGCCGTCAGCGGTCGGGCCGAGCCACAGCGTGCGGTAAGGCTCGCCCAGCGGCCCGGCGAGTGCCGCATCGATGTCCTCGGCGGGCAGGCTCTGCAACTGTTGCAGTTCGGTTTGCAACGCCGCGAGCGGTACGCCGAGGTCGAGCAGTGGCTGCCAGTATTGCGGCAGTTTGCTCAGTGCTTCGCGAACCTGCTGTTGCTGGCTCGGCGGACTGAGCAGTTGATCGAGGGCCAGATAGCCTTGCAGTTTGTCGAGGTTGACCAGTTGCTGCAGGCGCTCGCTCAGTGCGGCCTGACGCTCCAGCAGTTGCTGCTGATTGGCGGCGCGCACGAGGAAGAACTGGCTGGTCGGCTGATAGCCGGTGATGCGTGCGATGGTCTGCGCTTCATCGGTCAGGCGTTGTGGCGCACCGACCCACTGGCGGATGTCGTTCTTGCTTTGCAGCTGCACCAGACCGCCAACGCAGAACGCGACCAACAGCGCCAGCAGCACCGGGGTGCGCACGTGTTCGAGCAGAGTGTCGCGCAGTTGCACCAGACGCTCGGCCAGACGCAGCGGCCATTGCGCCGGGACCAGTTCAACATTTTTCAGCAGGGCCGGCAGCAGGCACACCGCCGACAGATACGCACCGAGCAAACCGGCGGCGGAGAACACCGCGATTTGCGTCAGCGCCGGGAAGGGCGTCCAGGCCAGCGCCAGATAACCGATGGCGCTGGTGATCAGGCTCAGCGTCAGCCCGGAGAGTGTCAGGCGCAGGGCTGGCCAGCTGCGCCACGGCTTGAGGCTCCAGCTTTTCGACAGATAGTGCAGCGGGTAATCCACGGCCACGCCGATCAGGCTGGAGCCGAGCACCAGCGTCATCACATGCATGTGGCCGAATAGCGCCACGCAAGCCACCGCGCCGAACAGCATGCCCACCAGCACCGGCACGAACGCCAGCAGCACTCGCCAGCGGCGAAACACCAGCAGCAGCAACAGCAGAATACCGAGGGTGGCGCCGCCGCCGACCCAGGTCATTTCGCGGGTGGCTTGTTGCTGACCGTTGGCGGCGTACAGCAGACCGCTGGCGGCCAACAGTTGCACGTCGGATTTCGCCGCCTGCTCGCGACTGTGCTGCAGCAGATCGGCGACTTTCAGCGGCAGGTTCATGTCAAAGGTATTGCCGGTGGTGCGCGCGCGCAGCAGCACCCAGCTCTTGCCATCGGCATCGGCGACCAGGGCGCCGCTGCCGATGTCCAGTTGCACCGCGCCGTGCTTCGGCTGGCTGTTCTGGATACGCCCGGTGAGACCCAGCCAGTCGTCCTGGCTCGGCACCAGGGTGAAACCGTTGAACGGGTCGAACAGTGCCTGCACCCGTTGCTGAATGAACGCATCGGGATGCTCGGTCAGCAGTTGCCGATCATCCGCCGAAAGCATCGCCAGCCGCCCCAGCAGCAATTGCGTGCGCAGCGCTGGCAGATCCGCCTGCAGGTTCCACTGGACCTTTTCGAACAGACCGCTGGCCTGCCATTGCTCGCCGAGGGTCTGCGCCATGGCCACCGCTTGCTGGCGATCGGCGTGGCCGACCAGCACCAGCATTTCCCGATTGAGCGGTTCCTGCATACGTTGTTCGGCGCGCAGTTCGAGGGCATCAGGGTTGGTGCCGGGCACCAGTTCCATGAGGTTTGCCGACAGCGGCGCACCGTCGCGCCACTGCCACCCGGCCAGCGCGACGACCGCCAACAGCAGGATCAGGAACAGCCACGGCAGCCTGCGTTCACTCGGCAAAGTCATGTTGCTCCGTGTCGCTCAACGGTTGATCGGCGCTGCTGTCTTTCATGCGCAGCACGGTGCTGTCGCCCTGGGTTTCCAGCAGTTCGATGGTCTGCACCAGTTCACCGCCGTCGATATTGATCTGCTTGAACACTTGCTTGAGCAGCAGCGAACGCGGGGTCAGAGTGAGTTTCCACTGCTGTGCGTCGCCGCTCAGGGCCAGCTCGAAATCCCGTTGCAGGCCGCTGCTGTCACCTTGCAGCACGGCGAGGAACAAGCGGTTCTGCTCGGCCCCGGCGCTCTTGTTCGGCAGCAACTGCCAAGCGTTGCCGTCACGACGGGCGATGCCGTTGGCGGTGATGCGGTAATCCTGTTGCAGCGGGGTCTTGAGCAGCCAGAGCAGGCCGTGATTTTTCGCCAGGACGAAGTTGCCCTTGCTGATCAACGGTTGAGGCAGGGCGCGCAGATGTTTTTCCTGAATGAACTGGCCGTGGATCACTTCCGGTTTCGCCAGTTGTTCGCTGAGCTGTTGCAGGTCGAAGGCGTTGGCCAGCGTCGACACGGCGAGCAGCGCCATCGCGCCAAGGCATTTGCAGAACAGGTTCATCGCAGCATCCTTTCCACCGCATCGGTGAACACTTTGGGTGAGGCCAGTTGCATCTCGCGACTGCTGATCTCGACCGCCACCTGCACCGAGCTGGCACGGGTCAGGCGCTCACCGGTCTGCAGGTCGGTGATCAGATAGTTGATCTTCAAGCGGTTCTCCCACTCCACCAGACTGGCGCGTACGTTCAAGCGCTGACCGAACACCGCGCCACGTACATAACGCAGTTGCAGGTCGATGATCGGCCACGCGTAGCCGGACTCGGACATCTGCGTGTAGTTGTGGCCGATCTGGTCGAGCAGCGCGCAGCGCGCCACTTCCAGGTATTTGACGTAGTGCCCGTGCCAGACCACGTGCATCGTGTCGACGTCAAAGAACGGCACGAGGATTTCCGTGTCGGCGTGCAGCACTCCGGCGCTACGCATGCAGCCTCCAGTGTTGTTCGGCGATGCGTTGCAGGCACAGGCGCAGTTCGCCTTCCAGCGCGCGGTCTTCGATGACTGGCGGGAAGTCCTTGGCCAGCTCTTCGTGCATGGCGGCCAGCGAAGGTGGCAGCGCGCGTGCGCCTGCGCCTGCATCGCGACCGCGCAACCAGACGCCCTGATTGGCCGCGAGCAACGTGGCGGCGGCGACCTGTTCGGTCAGTTCCAGTACGCGGATCGCGTCGCGGGCGGCGATGGTGCCCATGCTCACCTTGTCCTGGTTATGGCACTCGGTGGAGCGTGAGAACACGCTGGCCGGCATGGTGTTTTTCAGCGCTTCAGCGGTCCAGGCACTGGTGCCGATCTGCACGGCCTTGAAGCCGTGATTGATCATGGCGCGATCCGCCGGGGCGCCGGACAGGTTGCTTGGCAAACCATGGTTGTAGCGCTCGTCGACCAGCAACGCGAGCTGCCGGTCGAGCAGGTCGGCAACGTTGGCCACCAGATTTTTCAGGCTGTCCATGGCGAACGCGATGTGCCCGCCGTAGAAGTGCCCGCCGTGCAGCACGCGCTCGGCGTCGGCGTCGATGATCGGGTTGTCGTTGGCGCTGTTGAGTTCGGTCTCGATGAACGCACGCAGCCAGTTCAGGCTGTCGGCCAGCACCCCGAGCACGTGTGGGGCGCAGCGCAGCGAGTAGCGATCCTGTAGGCGATGCAGCGGTGCGGTCGGCGCGTCGATCGCCAGATCCTTGCGCAGCCACGCGGCGACTTGCATCTGCCCCGGATGCGGCTTGGCGGCGAACAGACGCTCGTCGAAGTGTTCCGGATTGCCTTGCAGCGCGACCACGTTGAGCGCGGTGATGCGCGTGGCCAGTTGCAGCAGATAGTCGGCGCGGGCGAAGGCGAGGCAGGCGAGACCGGTCATCACCGCCGTGCCGTTCATCAAGGCCAGCGCTTCTTTCGGACGCAGCACCAATGGCGTCCAGCCCAGTTCGCGATGCACGTCGGCCGCTTGCCGGCGTTCGCCACGGAACAACACTTCGCGCTCGCCGGACAGGGTGGCGGCGACGTAGGACAGCGGCGTCAGATCGCCGCTGGCCCCGACCGAACCTTCTTCGGGGATCAGCGGCAGGATGTCGTGTTCAAGGAAGGCGTGCAGGCGCTCCAGCAGTTCGATGCGCACCCCGGACACGCCGTGGCACAGCGACTGCAAGCGCGCCGCCAGCACCGCGCGGGTGGCTTGCGGGTCGAGCAGTTTGCCGAGGCCGCAGCCGTGGAAGGTGTAGAGATGACGCGGCAGTGCCTCGACATGATGCAGCGGCACCGCGACCACGCAGGAGTCGCCGTAACCGGTGGTCACGCCATAGATCACGCCTTCCTTGTCCAGCAGCGAATCGAGAAACCGCGCGCCTTTGGCGATACGCTCGCGGTAGGCGGCGTCGCTCTGCAACTGCACGGGCGCCTGACGGTTGGCCAGGGCCAGCACGTCTTCGATGCGCAAAGGGCGTTCGCCGAAGGTTACCGGCTCATGGGTTGGCGTCGTCATCGGTCTTCCAGAAAGGGTAAAAGTTGAACCATTGGTGCGGGGCTTCGAGGCAATAGTGACTCAGGCGCTGCGCGTAGCGGGTGGCCCACTGATGAATGACCTGCTCGCGCTCGCGGCGCGTCCACGTCACGCTGTCGGCGAACGGTTCAAGAGTCAGGCGATAGTGGCCGTCCGGCTGTTTCAGGCACATCAACAGATTGACCGGGCATTTGAGCAAGCCGGCCAGCAGCCACGGGCCTTGCGGAAACGCTGCCGGGTGGCCGAGAAAGTCCACGCTGACGCTGCGCCCGCCGTGCAACGGCACGCGGTCGCCGGCAATCGCCAGCCATTCGCCGCGCTCCAGGCGTTCGTGCAGTTGCAGCATGATCACCGGGTCCAGTTCGCTGACCTGAATCAGGCGCAGATTGGTCGCTCCGGCCTCGCCCAGCAAGCGGTTGAACTGCTCGGCGTGCTTGGTGTGCACCAGCACGTTCATGGTGACCTTTTCGCCGATCTCCGCCAGCGCCCGGCACACTTCGAGGTTACCCAGATGCGCGCCGACCAGCAGTTGCCCGCGACTGCCGCGCAACTGATTGCGCAGCAGTGCCGGGTCGATGATTTCGATCTGCTCGATACGGATCTTGCCGTTCCACACGTCGAGCTTGTCGAGCAGCGAATCGGCGAACGCCATGAACTGGCGGAACACGCTCCAGTAACTCGGGCGCAATTCGGCGCGGTTGCTCCAGTCAGCCAGCCGTTGCTGGTATTGCCAGGCACTGTGGCGCGCGGTGCGGCCGAACAGGAAGAAGTACAGGACGATGCCGTACAGCAGCGGACTGAGCAGGCGCCGGCCAAGCACTTTGGCGGCGAACGCGGTGAATTTCATCAGCAGGAAGCTGCCGCGCTCTTCGCGGTCGGCCCAGTGCTTCTTGTCGGTCTCGACGCTCATGCTCGCCACCGGCGCCAGAGGATGACGGGCAGGCGCAGCAGCATGCCGAAGAACAACCGGGTGTGCATGCTGGAAATCAGCGCGTTGTCGTGGAACAGGCGGAAGTGCGAGACGCCGTCCAGCGGGTAATGCACGCTGGTCTGCAACCAGCGCATCGGCTGGTTGCGCCACGACAGGCGCACGAGGATGTCGGAGTCGAAATCCATGCGCTTGCCGACTCGCGCCGAGTCGATCAGCGCCAGCGTCGGGGCCAGCGGATAGACGCGAAAGCCGCACATCGAATCGCGAATCTGCAGCGACAGCGTGTTGATCCAGACCATCACGTGGGTCAGATAACGCGCGTACAAACGGCCCTTGGGCACGCTCTCGTCAAACAGCGGATAACCGCAGATCATCGCGTCCGGGTGGGCGCGGGATTCCGCGACGAAACGGGCGACGTCGTGCAGGTCGTGCTGGCCATCGGCATCAACCTGCAGGGCATGAGTGAAGCCCAGCCGCGCCGCTTCGCGCAGGCCGGTCATCACCGCGCCGCCTTTGCCCTGATTGAGGGTCAGGCGCACCAGATGCACGTGGTCGCGTTCGGCCAGCGCATCCAGCACTCGCGCGCAGGACGGGGTGCTGGCGTCATCCACCAGAATGCACGGCAGGCCTTGGGCGAGCAGGGCATCGACCACGGTGCCGATCGCGGTTTCATGGTTGTAGACCGGAATCACGGCGCAAGGGTTATGCATTGACCACATCCCCACTGTGGCGAGGGAGCTTGCTCCCGCTCGAGTGCGCAGCACTCGCTCGCAGTTTTGCGTGAACCGAGTTTGGGGCCGCTTCGCAGCCCAGCGGGAGCAAGCTCCCTCGCCACAGGTTATGCATCGGCGGCTCCTAGCAGGATTCGCCCGCTGGAGCAGGTCGCGGTGTCGTTGCGGTAGGCGAAATACAGCTTGCCGCGTTCGGGATCGAAACGCAGGTGTAGCTGGATTTCATCGCCCGGGCGCACCAGTTGCTGGAATTTCAGCACTTCCATGCCGGCAAATTTGCCGGGCAGGTTCAGCAGTTGCTGACCGAGTTTCAGAGCCCATTCGACTTGCACCACGCCGGGCAGCACCGGGGCCTTGGGGAAGTGACCGCTGAAGTAGGCCAGGTCCGGCGGAACACTCAATTGCAGGCTCCACTCGCCGTCGGTCTCGAGCTGTTCCAGCACTTCCGGAGCTTTCGGCCGTGGCGCCAGCAGCAGCGCTTCGATGTCGGCCTGCGGCAGCTTGCCCTGGCTGTTCAGCGGCAGTTGCCGCACCAGACGCCAGCGCCGGGGCAAGGCCAAGGCTTCGCAATGCTGGCTCAGGTGTTTGCGCAGGGCTTCGGTCAGGCTGCGACGGCCCTGTTCACGCAAGGCAAACAGGCCCGCGTCGCTGAGCACCAGCAAGGCCCCCAGCACCGCACGGTTTTCCTGAACCACGCCCAGGCGTGCTTCGGCGACCCAGTCGTGGGCGATCAGCGCCTGTTCCAGCATCGGCAGGGAGATACGCTTCTCTTCGAGTTTGACGATGCGGTCCAGCCGTCCGAGCAGTTCGAAACGCCCGTCTGCAGCGATGCGCGCGGCATCGGCGGTGTGCTCGACATGCCCGGCCGGCAGATAGGGCGAGGCGATCAGCAGGGCGCCGTCGCTGTCCTGACTCAGTTCAACCCCGGCGAAGGGCCGCCACAGGCTGGCGCCCTGACGCCAGGCGATGCCACCGGTTTCCGAGCTGCCGAGGATTTCCGTCGGCCATTTTTGCAGGCGTTGTTGCAGGCTCTGTGCTGCGTCTGCCGGTAACGCACCGCCGGAGGAAAACACCCGGCGCACGGCACTCAGGGCCGGCCAGTCGAGGTTGTCGCCCATGCGCTTGAGCAGCGCCGGGCTGGCGACCCAGGCGAAGGCCGGGTGTTCGCGGCTGGCGCGCTGCAGGTCTTCCGAGAATGCCAGTTGCTTGCGCCCGAACGGACGTCCGGCGCACAGCGGCCACAGCACCCGGAACAACAAACCGTAGATGTGCTGGGTGGCGACGCTGCCGATGACCCAGGCTTCACCGAGATCCGCGCCCCACAGTTGCTCCAGTGCCTCGACCTCGTTGGCCAGTTGGCGCAGGGTCTTGTCGATGCGCTTGGGTTCACCGCTGGAGCCGGAGGTGCACAGGCTCAGGCGGCACTGCTCGAGATCGAGTTCGGCGCCGGGCAAGGCAGGCTGCAGCAGATCGTTCAAGTGAGCGTCATCGGCATGATCGCTCAGCCACAGATCGACTTCACTCGACCAGCGCTGGCGGGTCTGCGCTTGCAGATCGGAGGGCAGCAGGACGCTGACGCCGGCGCGCCAGGCTCCGAGCAGGGCGATGGCGAGGTCGGCGGCATCTTCCAGATGTACCGCCATGCGCTGCACGCCGCGTGCCTGCAGGCCGGCGGCAACGCTCAGCGCCTGCTCGCGCAGTTGTGTGTGGTCGAGCGCCGGGGCGGCGCTGATCGCGCGCTCCGGCAGGGCCTTGAGCAACAGTTGCTCAAGTTTTATCCAGTTCATTTACGGCCTCTTACCCGTTGTCGTATCAGCCATTCAATGGCAAACATCAGGCCGATCAATCCGTAGGAGATCAGGCCGGTGTACAACATCCACCAATGCAGCGGCGCCCACAGGGTCAGGAGCGCGGCGCACAAACCGTTGCAGAAGAAAAACACGCTCCAGGCCACGGTGACCTGGCGGGTGTAGCGGATCGCCTCGGGCGGCAGGTGTGGCTCGCGCAGTCGCGCCAGACGCTCGACCATCGGCGGCCCGTATTTCAGGCTCAGGCTGAACAGCACCAGCATGAAGCCGCTGATCAGCACCGGATACCAGCGCAGTAACAGCGGACTGTCGAACAGCGCCAGCAGCAGGCAGAACACGATCGCCACGCAGGCCATCCAGCGGCTGCCGGGCTTGCGCTCGCCGGTCAGCGCGCGCGCCAGCCACAGGCCGCCCAGCAGCAGTCCGAACTGCCACGGGGCGAAGTGCTCCATGCCGAAATACACCGCAAAGGGGTACAGCAGCCCCGCCAACAGCAGGCCGAGGCCGATCAATCGGCTCATGCGGCCGGTTGAACCAGACGGTAGACCGCCTCGACCACGTCACCGACAGTGCGCACCGATTTGAATTCTTCGGCGGCGATTTTCTTGCCGGTCTGGCGTTTGATGTGATCGATCAGGTCGACCGCGTCGATGCTGTCGATTTCCAGATCCTGATACAGGTTGGACTCCAGGCTGATCCGCGCCGGATCCAGTTCGAACAGCTCGACCAAGGCATCGCGCAGGGTGTTGAAAATGTCGTCACGAGTTTGCATGGTCCGGTCTCAAGCTGCCTTTTTTGCCGTGACGAATGCCGCAAGGCTCGCCACGTTGGTGAAGTGGTTACGGGTGTCTTTGGCGTCGGCGTCGATCTTGATGCCGTACTTTTTCTGGATCGCCAGACCCAGTTCCAGTGCGTCGACGGAATCCAGGCCCAAGCCTTCGCCGAACAGCGTCTGTTCGTCACCGATGTCGTCGACGCTGATGTCTTCGAGGCCCAGGGCATCGATGATCAGCAGTTTGATGTCGCGCACCAGGCCAGGGTTATTCAGATCGCTCATCTTCGGCGAGCTCCTTAATGTAGTAAGAGTGCAAATAATCATTGAGCTTGCGCGAGGCCTGCGGTGCAGGGCCTTGCGTGGCGAAAGTCTGTGGATCTATATCGGCCCCGATACGAAAACTGAAGTGCACGCGGCGGTGAGGGATGCGATACCACGGTTCGGCCTTGGTCAGGGTGGTCGGATTGACCTTGATGACCACTGGCGTAAGGATTTTCGCACCGCGCAGGGCAATCGCCGCCGCCCCCCGATGAAAGGCCGGTGCCTGCCCCGGCTGAGTGCGCGTGCCCTCGGGGAAAATGATCAGGGTCTGGCCGTTTTGCAGGGATTCGGCCGCGGCATCGAGCATGTCCATGCTGCCGTCATTGCTGATGTATTCGGTGCTGCGCAGCGGGCCGCGGGTGAAGGGGTTTTCCCACAGGCTTTTCTTCACCACGCAATTGGCCTGACGCACCAGGCCGATCAGGAACACCACGTCGATCAGCGACGGGTGGTTGGCGATGATCATCTGCCCTGGCCGGCCGAGGCGTTCCGCCCCTTGAATGTCGTAGGTCAGGACCCCGGTGCGGGCCATGAACCGCACGAAAAACCAGAACAGCCGACTGACGGTTTGCCGCGCGCGCTGGCGATGCTTGAGCGCGTCTCCCGGCAAATAGCCGAGCAACGGGAACACCAGCAGGCGCAGGCACAGCCCGCCCAGCCCGAACAGAGCGAAACTGGCGGCGGTGGCCAGCAAGCGCCAGTAATAGGCGTCGCGGTTCTTCGCGGTCACGGGTTGCGTTGCCAGGTCCATACACGATTTTTCCAGGCATGTTGGCAATGGGATTGCTGGCCGAGCAGGGTGCGCAACAGATTGAGCGCGTGGGGCCATTGCGCTTTGGACAGTGCCTCCGGGCCGCTGTTCAGGGTCAGCCGCCAGTCGGTACCGGGAGTGAGCAGCAGGCCCAGCGCATAAGGGAACGGGACGTCGTCGATCCACTGCGAATAGGCCTGGGGCGGCTGCTCTTCGGTGATGATCAGCAGCACCGCCGGAGCGCCTTCGTCGAGCAGGGCAGCGGCTTCGAGGATGCCGTGTTCCAGGCCATCGCCCGCCGCCGCGAGGGCGGTCATTTCGCTGGTTTCGCCGCGCATGATCGACCACAGACCGATGATTGCGTTGTGCACCGACAGGCTGAACTGGGTCGGCGACAACGGCTCGTCCTTGGCCAGATCACTGAGGATCTCGAAGGTACGCGGGGTTTCGCCGTGTCGCGAAACAAACACCAGTGGCAGGTTCGCCCGTCCGTCGGCCAGCGGCCAGCCGACACTGAACGCCATGCGCGCCAGGCGGCTGAGCCGACGGCGCTGCATCGCCGGCAGAAACGACACATCGGGCGCGACATCGCTGCCCGGGAGCACGACCGGTTGTCGGCTCCAGGCCTGCCACGCGTCCACGCTGTCGAGCCCCGGGGCCCACGCGCGCCATTGGGCGATGTTGAAGTTGATCACGGAGTTCATCCCGCCCCTGCGGGCTTTTATGACGCTTTGAGTCGCCAAAGCCGCGGCTGACCTGACGTGGCGCTTGGCGCCGGGTGGCGCGCATTATCCCGGTGCGACGAGTGTGTAGCAAATGTTGGTTACGTTTTGCTCAACGAAATGTACTGAGTGGTTCGCGGAAAAACTGTCACTTGGCCATTATCCAGATCGTGAGCGATTTGTCTGTCGGGCAAATCAGCGCACAGGGGAGGTTTTTGCCCTCTGTTCCCGCTGATTTTTGCGCCTGACTCTGTAGTCCGCGTCGTTGAAGGTAGCGAAGCGCACGCACAGGCAACTACACTCGGTCATTCTTTGATACACGGAGGTTTTGTCATGCGGCGCGTGGTGTTCAATCAGAAAGGTGGCGTGGGCAAATCCAGCATTGCCTGCAATCTGGCGGCGGTGAGTGCCAGCGAGGGCTATCGCACGCTATTGGTCGACCTCGATGCCCAGGCCAACTCCACTCAGTATCTGACGGGGCTCACCGGGAATGACATACCGATGGGCATTGCCGACTTCTTCAAGCAGACCCTGTCTTCCGGGCCGTTCTCGAAGAAAAACCAGGCCGACATCTACGAAACCCCGTTCGACAACCTGCACATCATCACCGCCACCGCTGAACTGGCCGATCTGCAGCCCAAGCTTGAGGCCAAGCACAAGATCAACAAGCTGCGTAAGTTGCTGGATGAACTGGATGGCGAATACGACCGGATTTATCTCGACACCCCTCCCGCGCTGAACTTTTACGCGGTATCGGCACTGATTGCCGCTGATCGTGTGCTGATTCCCTTCGATTGCGACAGCTTCTCGCGTCAGGCGCTGTACGGCCTGCTGGCGGAAATCGAAGAGTTGAAGGAAGACCACAACGAAGGGCTGGAAGTCGAAGGCATCGTGGTCAATCAGTTCCAGGCCCGGGCCAGCCTGCCGCAGCAGATTCTTGATGAATTGATTGCCGAGGGCTTGCCGGTGCTGCCGGTGTACCTGAACAGCTCGGTGCGCATGCGCGAGTCGCACCAGGCCAGCACCCCGCTGATCCACCTCGACCCACGGCACAAACTGACGCAGCAGTTCGTTGAACTGCACAATCTGCTCGAAGACCACTGATTTTCCTGTGAGAGCGAGCCTGCTCGCGAAGAGGCCAGCACATTCAACATCTCTGTTGACTGAACGGGCGCATTCGCGAGCAGGCTCGCTCCCACATTGGGTCCTCTGGAGGGTCAGATGCCCTGGCTACGCAGCCACGCCATCAACTGCGGCAACGGAAATGCACCGCTCTGGCGTGCCACTTCCCGACCGTTCTTGAACAGAATCAGGCTCGGAATCGAACGAATCCCCAACTGCGCCGACAACTGTTGATTGGCCTCGCTGTCGAGCTTGGCCAACCGGCACTTGCCCGCCAACTGCGCCGCCGCCTGCTCGAACACCGGTGCAAACGACTTGCACGGCCCACACCAGTCCGCCCACACATCCACCAACAACGGCAGATCACCTTTGATCTGGCTGGCGTAGTCGCCTTGCTTGAGTTCGAACGGCTTGCTCAGCAGCACCGCGGATTTGCAGCGCCCGCACTTCGGCTGATCGCCCAGGCGTTCGGCGGGGATGCGGTTGAGGCCGTTGCAGGCGGGGCAGGGGATAAGGAGTGGTTCAGACATGATGGGCTCTCGGGCAGGAAGTCTATAAGACTGATCTGGAGGCAAAGTCGCGATTATCAAGGAATCGGTCTGTAGGTCATTACCATCGTCACTTAAGGAAAGGACCTACGCGCGTCGGTGCTGAATCTGATTATCTGTATTTGATCCAATTGGTAATCTTGAGCAGACCTGAACCAAATAACGCTTGGACTCCCATCCCTATGGCCTTCACAACGGGTAAACGTCTTTCGCTCTCACAGCTTTTAGAAGGATCTGAGTTTGTTAAAGACTTAAATGCCCGCGCGATTTACTCGCTTGCCGGGGACTTTGTTGGTTTCGAGAATGTTTGGCTGGATTCCGGTGCTGACCAAAATCCGGATTTCTTTCCTCGTCCGCTGCGTCGGCCAGAAAATGAAGAGGATTACGACGCCTTGGTTCAGGCCGTCGACGAGATCCTTCAGATAACCGGTGATGATGGCTCGCACCCACTCGCGAGCCTGCTGGACATCATCAGTGACTGGATTGAGGAGTGGGATCGCACGCATCATCCGGCGCCCAAACCACCAGGTCATGAAGTGTTGGGATATTTGATGCGTGAACATGGTTTGACCCAGAGCGATTTGCCCGGGGTCGGTACTCAGTCAGTTGTCTCGGAAGTCCTGAGCGGCAAGCGGCAGTTAAACTTGCGGCAGGTTCGCTGGCTGGCCGAGTTTTTCAAGCTTCCTGTAGACGTATTTGTCTAAGACGTCTCAGGAAGAACAACTGATCTCCAGATGCTTGCCCCACTCCGGCGGCCGCTCGGCATAACCCTCCATCCCCGGCTGTTCGTCGAACGGTTTGCTCAGCACCGCATGCAGCCGGCGCACCTCGGAGTAGTCGCCTTGTTCGGCGGCGTCGATGGCTTTTTGTGCCAGATAGTTGCGCAGGATGTACAGCGGATTGACCGCGTGCATCCGTGTGCGGCGTTGCTCCTGATTGCTGTCGCCATCGCGGGCAACCCGGGCCACGTAGCGCTCGCCCCAGGCATCGAAGCCTTTGATGTCGACGAAGTCATCGCGCAGGCGGGCGACGGCTTGCTCTGCGGACTGGTCGCCGAGGCGGCGGAAAAACAAGGTGTAGTCGACGCCGCTGTTCTGCATCAGTTGCAACAGGTCTTCGAGCAGTTTCTGGTCGTCGTCCTCGGCGCTGGTGAAGCCGAGGCGACGGCGCATCAGGTCGAGGTAGTGCGCCTGGAACAACGGCAGGTACAAACCGAGGGTTTCGCGCAGGGCTTCGACGCTGATGAACGGCGTCAGGGCCTGGGCCAGGGCGCTGAGGTTCCACTGGCCGATCGGCACCTGATTGCTGAACGAGTAGCGGCCCTGATCATCGGAGTGGTTGCAGATGAAGTTGGCGTCGAAATCGTCGAGGAAGGCGAACGGGCCGAAGTCGAAGGTGATGCCGAGGATCGACATGTTGTCGGTGTTCATCACGCCGTGACAGAAGCCGTAGGCCTGCCACTTGGCGATCAGTTCGGCATTGCGCTCGACGATCTCGCGGAACATCGCCAGATACGGCTCCGGCTGCTCCAGGCATTCGGGATAGTGCATCGCCAGTACGTGCTCACCGAGCTGTTTCTGCTGCTCGGGACGCTTGGTGTAGTAGAAGTATTCGAAGTGGCCGAAGCGCACATGGCTCGGCGCGAGACGCAGCACCATCGCCGCGCGCTCCTGCTTTTCACGCCACACCGGAGTATCGGAGCCAATCACGCAGGCCGCACGCGAAGACGGTATGTTCAGCGCGTGCAGCGCCTCGGAGGCAAGGAATTCGCGGATCGACGAACGCAATACCGCGCGGCCATCGCCCATGCGCGAAAACGGCGTCTGCCCGGCGCCCTTCAAATGCAGGTCCCAGTGCTCGCCAGCGTTGTTGTAAACCTCGCCCAGCAGTAAGCCGCGACCATCGCCCAGTTGCGGCGTGTAGCCACCGAACTGGTGCCCGGAATAGACCATCGCTCGTGGCTCGGCATCCGCCCATAACTTGTGGCCGCCGAACAGTTCGGCGAATTCCTGAGTGTCAGCCGTCGTCGGCTCGAGATCGAGCAAGGCCAGGGCCGCCGGGCTGGCGACGACCAGACGCGGGTTGTCGATCGGTTCGGGCAGCACGTGGGCGGAGAACGCGTCGCCCAGGCGAGCGAAGCGATTGTCGAAGGTCAGTTCGTCGAGGGCTTTCAAGGGCCGGCTCCAGCAGAATGTCCGAGCATTCTGCTGGGATTAGACCGGTTAGTCGAGTTTGGCCGGCGGCGGCTCTTGCAGCGGCTTTTGCTCGCCGCTGATCGGCACGATGGTTTTGCTGTCGTCCTCGACCGGCACCAACTTGTATTCCTGGCCGTGAAGGTTCTTCAGGTACACCTCCATCTGGCGGAACGAGATGTTGATGTGCTGCTTCTTGAACTCGCGGTTGATGAAGCGGTTCACTTCGTCGATCACCGGGTTGCGGTCACCGAGGTCGCGCACGTGCATGCGCAATTCGTGGTCGAGGGTGCTTTCGCCGAAGTTGAGGAAGTACACGTGCGGCTCGGGTTCCTTGAGGACGCGCGGGTTTTCCCGAGCGGCCTTGAGCAGCAGTTCCTTGACCA
Source organism: Pseudomonas sp. 14P5.3.2 (assembly GCF_057799175.1). NCBI lineage: Bacteria > Pseudomonadati > Pseudomonadota > Gammaproteobacteria > Pseudomonadales > Pseudomonadaceae > Pseudomonas > Pseudomonas sp. 14P5.3.2. The sequence goes on from NZ_JBYOKU010000020.1 coordinate 47,544, forward strand.
GATCCAGATCGGAGCCGTAGTCCACGCCGAGTTTCAGGGTGACCCGGGTGATGGTGTCGGTCAGCGACCAGTTGATCAGTTGCCCGGTGATGAACGTCTTGTTCGGGACAATGATGTCCTTGCGGTCGAAGTCGGTGATGGTCGTGGCGCGGATGCGGATCTTGCTCACCGTGCCGGACAGGTTGCCGATGGTAATGGTGTCGCCGATCCGCACCGGGCGTTCGAACAGGATCATGATGCCGGAGATGAAGTTCGCGAAGATCTCCTGCATACCGAAACCGAGGCCGACCGACAGCGCCGCCACCAGCCACTGCAACTTGTCCCAACTGACGCCGAGGGTCGACAGCGTGGAGACAAAACCGACGCCGGCGATCACGTAAGACAGCAGCGTCGTGGTCGCATAGGCGCTGCCCTGCGCCAGATTGAGTTTCGACAGCACTAATACTTCGAGCAGACCCGGCAAGTTGCGCGCCAGCGCGAAGGTGATGCCGATGATGATCAGCGCACCGAGCATGTCGCCGATGCTGATCGGCACCATGCTCATATTGGCGCCGGTGCCGCTGGTGTATTCGTAGAGGGTGATGTTGTCGAGGTACGAGAACACCGAGATCAGGTCGGCCCAGACCCAGTACAGCGCGGCGATGAAGCCGCCGAGCAGCGCCAGACGGATCAGACGCAGCGACTGTTCGTTGACCTTTTCGATGTCCAGGGTCGGCTCTTCGATCACCGCTTCGCCGTCGCCGGCCTCTTTCGCGGCCTGGCGTTTGGCCAGGGCGCGCTGGTAAGCCAGACGGCGTGCGGCAACCGCCAGACCACGCACGAACGTGGCTTCGATCACCAGCCAGAACATCAGCAAGTACAGCGTGTTGATCAGTCGGTCGCTGAGTTTCAGCGCGGTGTAGTAGTAGCCGAAGCACACCGCGACGAACAGGGCGATCGGCAGCAGGGTGAACATGATGCCCACGGCCTTGCGGAACAGCGAAGCGTTCTCATGGGCCGGACTGCTGATCAACAGGCGGCTGAGTAGCCATGCCATCAGCGCATAGCAGGTCAGCACCACCGGCATGCCCAGTACGTCGTCTGCCAGCGCCGCCGGTTGCAGCTCGGCGACGGCCACGACGGCCACCAGTGCCATGACCACCAGACCCAGGCGACGTACCCAGCCTTGAAGGAATTCGACCTGCGGTTTTTCCCAGCGAAAGTGCAACTCGGCCACGCCGCCCGGCGCGAGAATCCGGTAGGCGGTGTAGAACACCAGCCACGCCTGGCCCATTTGCAGCAGCGCCGCGCCCATGTTGGCGTTTTGCCCGCGGGCGTCGATTTGCAGGGCCAGACCGCACAGGCCCAGACCCAGGGCTACCGGCATCGCCAGCAGAATGTTGATCAGGATCGCCTGCGGCGTGTGCCACTGGCTGTCGCGCTTGAAGTGACCGATGTCCTGGTGAACCTTGTTCAGCCGCGCATACAGATGTTTGCGCCGCCACAGCAGAGCACCGATCAGCAAGGCCAGGGGCAGGAACAGCAGTGGACGCTGGGTCAGACCGTCGGTCAGTTCGCTCAGGCTTGAGGCCCACGGCAGGGTGTCTACCTGACGTTGCAGACGCTCCGGCACGCCGCGCAGCCATTCGGCGTCCAGCGGCTTGTTGCTGGGAATCCAGAACATCTGCTCGTCAAGGGTCGCGCGCAGGCTTTGCGCGGTGCTCAGCAGTTGTTTCTGATTGAGCTGCAGGGTGATCGATTCGTTGAGCACCGCGCTCAGTTCGCGGTTCAGGCGCTCCAGCAGATCGGCGCGGGTATTGGCCAGATCCAGCAGGCTCCTGCGCAGCTGCGGGGTGACTTGCTCCGGCGGCTGGGTGGAGAGCAGATTGTCGACGTAGGTCGCCGGGTTGCTCAGCAGTTCGCGCTGCTGGCTGACTTCGAACTGATACAGGCGAATGTCGGCGATCTGGTCCGCCAGATCGCGGTCGACCTTGAGTCGTGGCAACGCCTGTTTCTGCTTGTAGAGAATCTTCGACAGCAACAGGCTGCCCTTGAGCACGTTGATCTGCTCGTCGAGGGCCGAGTCGCTCTGGGTCAGGCTGTCGAGTTGCTGTTTGGTCTGCAGGTTTTGCTGGGTGACTTCGTTGAGGCGGTCAGTGCTTTTGAGCAAGTAGTCCGAAAGCTTGAGGTTGGCCGCGCTTTCGCTGGCGAGCAGGCTGCTGCCGCCGGCCTTCTGCGCCTCGATCGATTGCTGGGTCACGGTTTCCTGCGACTGCGCCAGACGTTTCTGGTTGATCAGGGTCTGCAGTTCCTGGATCTCGCGGTCGAGACGGTCGGATTTCTCCGAGAGCAAATCGTGCTGGCTGTTGCCCAGATCCTGCAACTGGCTGTTGCCCGCCAGTTCCTGACGGCGCAGCGGGATCAGCGCGTTCAGCGCGGCCAGTTCGGCGTTCAACTGGTCGCGTTGTTCGGCGCTGACGGTCTTGCCGCTGTCCTTGCCGGACTTGAGGATGGTGTTGATCTGCTGGATGCGCGTCTGGCTGGCGGAGATTTCCGCCTGGGCGCGCTCGGGACGGGTCTGGGCGGTGATGATCAGGCTGTTGGCATCGGCCAGCGCTTTTTGCAGATCGCTTTGCTGGGTCGAGCGATCCGTGAGGATCTGCTCCAGCTGCGGGATCGACTCCCTGGGGAAACGCTGCGCCATCGGCACCACCGCCGTGGCCTTGAGGCGTGCCAGTTCGCGGGTGTTCTCGATGGTCTGCCGAGGGGCGGAGGCCAGTTGTTGCTTGAGGTCGATCAGCTTCTGGTCGTAGTCACGCCGGTTGTTGAGCTGATTGAGGGTGTTTTGCAGAACCGTCTGCAGGGTCTTTTTATCGGCATCCGGCAGTTTGCTGTCGGCCAGTTTGTCCAGGCTGGCCTGCACGGCTTCGCTGGACGGTGGTTCGGCGGCATACAGCGGGCCGACGGAAAGACTCAGGCCCAGCAGGGCCGCGAAAAAGAAAGAGCGCAGGGTAGGCATAGAGACCGGTCAAGCAAGTGATAGTGGACGCAGTTTAGAGGAAGAGACCGGGGCCCGGGCGACTTCCTTCGGGGAATCTGACGCCCACTTTGCCGATCTTGTTCCCGTCCATGACCGCAACCGTCCAGTGGGTGTTGTTCCACTCCACCTGGTCGCCAACGATCGGTGCACCACCGACCTTCTGGGCAATGAACGCACCCAGTGTCATGTCCGGATCGATGCCCTCGGCCGGCAACCCGTAAAGCGCTGCAACCGCTTTAAGCTGGGCGTCTCCTTCGAGTACGAAGTCACCGAAGAAGCGCAGATCCAGACCGCGTTGCGGCGCCTGGCTGAACAGTTTGCCGAGGGCCGGAAGGTTGTGTTCATGGCCGATCACACACAGCAAATCATCGACTTCCAGCACCGTACTACCCGACGGATGGAGCAGTTGCTGACCACGAAACAGGGCCGCGATGCGCGTACCTTCGGGCATTTTCAGTTCACGCAGGGGCGAACCGATGCACCATTTCTCGGCGCCGAGCTTGTAAACGAACAGCTCCCACTCGCTGGTGATGTGCACTTCCAGCGCTGAACGGGAGATCGGCGCAGGCTCCGGCGGTACCGTCACCTTGAGCAGTTTGGCCACCCACGGCAGGCTCGTGCCCTGCACCAGCAGCGACACCAGCACGATGAAGAACGCGAGGTTGAAGTACAGCTGCGCATTCGGCAGCCCGGCCATCAACGGGAACACCGCGAGAATGATCGGTACCGCGCCGCGCAGACCGACCCAGGAAATAAACGCTTTCTCGCGACCGTGGAACGCCTTGAACGGCAGCAGGCCGACCAGCACTGACAGCGGCCGGGCGAACAGAATCATCCACAGCGCCAGACCCAGCGCGGGCAGGGCGATGGGCAGCAAGTCATGCGGGGTGACCAGCAGCCCCAGCACGAGGAACATGCCGATCTGCGCCAGCCATGCCATGCCGTCGAGCATGTGCAGAATGCCGTGACGGCTGCGCACCGGGCGGTTGCCGATCACCAGACCGCACAGGTACACCGCGAGGAAACCGCTGCCGTGCAGGGCGTTGGTCAGGGCGAACACCACCAGACCGCCGGCGATCACCAGAATCGGGTACAGGCCGGTGGCGAGGTTGATCCGGTTGACCAGTTGCAGCATCAGCCAGCCGCCGCCCAGCCCGATCACGCCACCGATGCCGAACTCGCGCACCAGATGCCCGAGCAGGCTCCAGTGCAGGCCGGTCTGGCCGCTGGCGAGCATGTCGATCAGGGTCACGGTGAGGAACACCGCCATCGGGTCGTTGCTGCCGGATTCGATTTCCAGGCTGGCGGTCACCCGTTCGTTGAGGCCCTTGCCGCCGAGCAGCGAGAACACCGCGGCGGCGTCCGTGGAGCCGACGATGGCGCCGATCAGCAGGCCCTGAATCAGGTTCAGGTCGAACAGCCACGCGGCGGCCATGCCGGTCAGCCCGGTGGTGATCAACACCCCGACCGTCGCCAGCGACAGCGCCGGCCACAAGGCCACACGGAAACTCGAAACCCGGGTACGCAAGCCACCGTCGAGCAGGATCACCGCCAGTGCGAGGTTGCCGACCAGATAGGCCGTCGGGTAGTTATCGAAAATGATCCCGCCGCCATCGACCCCGGCGGTCATGCCGACCGCGAGGATGATCACCAGAATGGGGATGCCGAGACGGGAGGAAAGTGAGCTGACAAGAATGCTCGCACCTACCAGCAACGCGCCGATCAAGAACAGGCTGTTGATGGTCGTCGCATTCAAAGGCAGTACTCCAGAAGCGTAAAGACGGGCACAAACTGACCATGCAGTCTGCGTGCCAGCGATTCTAACCTGTTGAAATGTGATGCTGTCAAAAAGCTTTTTACGCTATGGGATTTGAGGTATGGGTTCGGCTGGGGATCGCTACCCTCACCCTAGCCCTCTCCCGGAGGGAGAGGGGACCGACCGCGGGGTTTGTTCAAGTTACACCGACCTGCAATATCGAGCCGAACTCAAAATCTGCAAAGCCCCCAATGTGCTCCCTTTCCCCCTCTCCCTCTGGGAGAGGGCTGGGGTGAGGGGCTTTTGACCTTGATCTGAAAATTTACAGGCTGAAACGCCCGACCATGTTGTTCAGATCCAGCGCCAGGCGCGACAGCTCGTTGCTCGCCGCACTGGTCTGATTCGCGCCGGTGGCCGATTGCACCGAGAGGTCGCGGATGTTCACCAGGTTGCGATCCACTTCGCGGGCCACTTGTGCCTGCTCTTCGGCGGCGCTGGCGATCACCAGGTTGCGCTCGTTGATCTCGACGATCGCGGTGTTGATGGTGTCCAGCGACATCCCGGCACCACGGGCAATATTCAGCGTCGACTCGGCGCGCTCGGTGCTGTTGCGCATCGAGTCCACGGCGTGTTCGGTGCCGCTCTGGATGCTGCCGATCATGCGTTCGATTTCGCTGGTCGACTGCTGGGTGCGATGCGCCAGGGCACGAACCTCGTCCGCCACCACGGCAAAACCACGCCCGGCTTCACCGGCACGCGCCGCTTCAATCGCCGCGTTCAGGGCCAGCAGGTTGGTCTGATCCGCCAGACCACGGATCACGTCCAGCACCTTGCCGATGTCGCGGGATTCATTCGCCAGATCGCCGATCAGGGTCGCGGTGCTCTGCACGTCGGCGCTCATGCGTTCGATGGCGCTGACGGTTTCCTGTACCAGGTCACGGCCATCGCCGGCCGAGGTGGTGGCGTTCTTCGAGGCTTCCGAAGTGCTCACCGCATTGCGCGCGACTTCTTCCACGGCGCTGGTCATCTCGTTGACGGCGGTGGCGGCCTGCTCGATTTCGTTGTTCTGCTGGGTCAGGCCACGGGCGCTTTCGTCGGTGACGCTGTTCAACTCTTCGGCAGCGGAAGCCAGTTGCGTGGCCGAGCCGGAGATGCGCTGCAGGGTGTCGCGCAACTTCGATTGCATCTTGGCCATGGCCGCCAACAGACGTCCGGCTTCGTCGGTGCCGTCGACGTGGATCGGCTGGGTCAGGTTGCCTTCGGCGATGGTTTCCGCCGCGTCCAGCGCTTTGGAGATCGGCTTGGTGATGCTGACGGTCAGCAGCCAGGCGAACAGGAAGGTCAGACCGGTGGCGATGACCAGCAGGGTGACCACCAGATTGAACGCCGAGGAATACTGGTCGACCGCCTCTTGATTGGTCTGGCTGATCTGCTCGCCGTTGATCTGCATCAGGCGGTTGAGCACGGTGTTCATCGCTTCGGAGTTGTTCAGCAACTCGGTGTTGAGCAGGTTGCGCAGCTCATCCACCTGATTGTTGCGCGACAGGGTTTTCATCCGGTCTTCGATCTGCCGGTACTGGCCCAGCAGCTGCACATATTGATCGTAGGCCGCGCGTTCCTGCGGGCCGCTGATCAACGGTTCATAGGCCGATTGGGCGGCGCGGATCTGCTGGTTGCGGGTGTCCAGCAGTTCCATGGTCTTCTGTTGCACGTCCGGCTCGCGGTTGACCAGCAAGCGGTAGGACAGCACTCGCAGGCGCAAGGTCAGTTGGGTGAACTCGTCGAGGTTCTTGATGCTCGGCACACTGCTGTTGGTGATGTCCTCGGCGGCGCCGCGGATTTTGCTCATCTGGTTCAGGGCGAACACGCCGAGAATCAGCATCAGGCCGCCGATCAGGGCGAAGCCGGTAAACGCCCGGGGGGCGATATTCATGTTGCGAAGGGACATGGCGCGGATACCAAAAAGGGCCGCATCCATGCGGGCTGAGACTGCTGTATGGATGACTTATCGGTCATACGACTAAAGTCTTGAGGCACTGTGCGTATTTGTCGCATATGGGGCTGAGCGACGAAGTGCAGGAACCAGATCGGCAGATCACAGTCTTTTAAACTCGCGAGAACGGTCGGCCACCAGGAAAATCAAGGCCTTGCGCCGGTATAACCCTGGCATCCGCAGTGACTTTTCTTTATCGTACGCGCCCTTTGAAAAACGCTTGGAAGATCAAAATGTTGGAAGCATCCCTCAGCCAATTGGAACAGCTCGTCAGCGACCTGGTGCAACAGAACCAGACCCTCACGCAAACCAACCAGACCCTGTCCACGGAACTGGCCCAGGCCAAGGATGAAAACGAAAGCCTGCAACTGAGCCTGATGGAACAGGAAGAGAAGCACGGCGCCACCGCAGCGCGCATCCAGGCCTTGGTTGATCGCGTCAACGCAGGTCCTGTCAGCGCATGAACCACGGCACCGCAGGGGTAAAAGTCATCTCCATTCTCGGGGAGGACTATTCGATCAAGGCACCGGCCGGGGAAGAACAGACCCTGCTGGATGCCGCACTGATGCTCAAGGCTGCACTGGCCGACACCAAACGCAAATACCCAACGCTGATCGGTGACCGCTTGCTGGTGCTGGCCGCGATGAACCTGTGCTCGCAGCAGATCGAAATGAAGAAGCAGCATCAGGAAGAACTCGACCGTTACCAAGAGCAAGTCAGCGCCACGGTCGAAACCATCGCCAAGACCATCAATCAGGGTTGATGGGGTTGCGCACAACCAAAGAATAGATTGTCGATCGGGTTGTATACAATCGGCACGGCTGTTGCATTGTTTCGGCCACTTATTCTTTGGGGGTGCTCCATGCAGTTGTGGCGACGCAGTATTCAATGGCAGCTGATTCTCAGCATGGGCACCGCCCTGCTGGTCAGTATCCTGATCGTGGTTGGCATTTATACCCTGGTGGTCAACCGCCTCGCCCAGAGCTATCTGGTCGAACAAGCGCTGCCGTCGAGCATCGAAGCGACGCGCAACGACATCGAACGCATCCTCGTCCAGCCCCTGACCGCCGCCAAAGACATCGCCAGCAACAGCATGGTGCGCGACTGGCTGGCCTCGGGTGAAGACAGCAGCAAAACGGCGGCCTTCGCGCAGTATCTGGAAGGCATCCGCGCCGAACATAAAGCCTTCACCGCGTTGATCATCGGCACCGACTCCAACCACTACATCACCGAAAAAGGCCTGGATCGCACCCTCAGTCGGGCCAAACCGGCCGATGCCTGGTTCTATGCCTTCCTCGACAGCAATCAGCCGCGCACTCTGAACATCGACAACGATGGCGCCACCGGAGAATTGGCACTGTTCATCGACTTGAAGGTCGAGCAGGCCGGCAAAGTGGTCGGCGTCGCGGGGCTGGGCCTGAGCATGAAAGAGCTGTCGGAGCTGATCCACAACTTCAGCTTTGGCGAGCGCGGCAAGGTCTATCTCGTGCGTTCCGACGGTTTGATCCAGGTCCATCCCGAGGCGCAATTCAGTGGCAAGCGCACCCTCACGGAGCAGATTGGTGCGTCGGCGGCGCAAGCGGTCATGGGTCAAAAAGTCGCCGCTAACAGTTCCTTCCAGCGCGATGGCGAAGACTTCCTCGCCTTCAGCCTGCCGCTGCGCGATCTGGGCTGGACGCTGGTGGCCGAAGTGCCGCAGGCGCAGATCTACGCCGCAGCCCGCAAGGCGATGTGGATGAGCGGCGGCATCGGTCTGGCGGTGGCACTGGTGTGCCTGGCGCTGGTGGTGTGGCTGGCCCAAGGGCTGGTGCGACCGATTCGTCAGGTAACAGCCGCGCTGGTAGCAATCGGTAGCGGCGGTGGAGATTTGACCCATCGGTTAGATTCCAGCCGCGCCGATGAACTGGGTGATCTCGCGCGCGGCTTCAACCGCTTTCTCGACAGCCAGCGCGGGATGATCGGCGAAGTGCTGACCACCAGCGAACGTCTGCGCACCGCGGTCGGCCAAGTGGCGAAAGTGGTGGAGAACACCGCCGAACGCTCCGGCCGACAGCAAGAAATGACCGACATGGTCGCCACGGCCGTGCATGAGATGGGCCTGACCGTGCAGGAAATCGCGCAGAACGCCGGCAACGCCGCGCTCGCCTCGCAAACCGCGCGGGATGAAGCGCTGCAGGCGCGGGAAGTGGTCGGCGGCTCAATCCGCCATATCGAAAGCATGTCCGACGAGATCGGCCTGGCGGCGGGCGCGGTGGGTGAGCTGGCGCATCAGGTGGCGTCGATCGATTCGGTGCTGGCGGTGATTCGCGGGGTGTCCGAGCAGACCAACTTGCTGGCGCTCAACGCGGCGATTGAAGCGGCGCGGGCTGGAGACATGGGCCGTGGGTTCGCCGTGGTAGCGGATGAAGTGCGCACCTTGGCGCGCAGGACGCAGGCGTCCACCGACGAGATCCAGCAGATGATCGGCAGCCTCAAGCAAGGCGCGGAGAACGCAGTGTCATCAATGCGCACCGGGCAGGCGGCGACCGGCACCGGGGTTGCGTCGAGCCAGCGTACCGGCGCGTCGTTGACCGCGATTACCGGGCAGGTCGAGCGTATCAGCGACATGAACCATCAAGTGGCCACGGCCACGGAAGAGCAGTCGGCAGTGACCGAGGAGATCAACCGCAATGTGCAGGGGATTTCCGATCTGGCCCGGGCCACGGCGGGTGAGGTTCGAGCGTGTCGCGAGGATTGTCAGATGTTGCAGAAGCTGGCGGATGATCTGGCGCGGCAGATGGGTGGGTTCAAGCTGAGCTGATGTGTTGTCAGTTCGGGCCTCTTCGCGGGCAAGCCCGCTCCCACAGGTCTTGTGACAGGTCACTTAATATGTGAACGCCACAGGACCCTGTGGGAGCGGGCTTGCCCGCGAAGACGGCATCAGCAGCGACAAAAAATCCGGATCAGAACCACGCATCCTGCATCGCCAGACACGTATCATCCCGCACCTCCAGCAACGCCAGCTCATGCTGACAACCCGGCACTTCCCATGTCAGGAAGTACCGCGCCGCCTGCAACTTGCCCTTATAGAAGTCGGCATCCGCCGCATTGCCCTTGGCCAAGCCTTCCTCCGCGCGAATCGCCTGCTCCAGCCAGCGCCAGCCAATCACCGTGTGCCCGAACACTTTCAGGTACAGCGCCGAATTCGCCAGGCTGCTGTTGACCTTGCCCTGCGCCAGATCGGCCAGCAGGCCGATGGTGACTGTTTGCAGGCGAGCCACCAATTGCTCCAGTGGCTCACGCAGTGCGGTCAACGATTCGTACGCGGTCGCGCGCTCGGCAGTGTTGGCGATCAGGCGGATCAGTTGCTTGAGCCCAGCGCCGCCGTTCTGCGCCAGTTTGCGCCCGAGCAAGTCCAGCGACTGAATGCCGTGGGTGCCTTCGTGGATCGGGTTCAGGCGGTTGTCGCGGTAGTACTGTTCCACCGGGTATTCGCGGGTGTAACCGTGACCGCCGAGAATCTGGATCGCCAGTTCGTTGGCCTTCAGGCAGAACTCCGACGGCCAGGATTTGACGATCGGCGTCAGCAAGTCCAGCAGCTCGTGGGCCTGTTTGCGCTCTGCTTCGGTTTCCAGCGTGGTGGTGTCATCGAACAGCCGCGCCGCGTACAGACCGAGGTCAAAGGCCCCTTCGACGTAGGATTTTTGCGTCAGCAGCATGCGTCTGACGTCCGCGTGCTGAATGATCGCTACCGGCGCGGTGCTCGGATCCTTGCTGTCCGGCACCCGACCCTGCGGGCGTTCCCGGGCGTATTCCAGCGAGTACAGGTAACCGGCGTAGCCGAGCATCACCGCACCCATGCCGACGCCAATCCGCGCCTCGTTCATCATCTGGAACATGTAGCTCAAGCCATGGTGCGGCTTGCCTACCAGATAGCCGACACACTCGCCGTTATCGCCGAAGTTCAGCGCGGTGGAAGTGGTGCCGCGCCAGCCCATCTTGTGGAACAACCCGGCCAGCAGCACATCGTTGCGCTGGCCGAGGCTGCCGTCATCGTTGACCAGAAACTTCGGCACGATGAACAGCGAAATGCCTTTAACGCCCGCAGGCGCATCCGGCAGCTTGGCCAGCACCATGTGCACGATGTTTTCCGACAGCGGGTGATCGCCGCCGGAAATGAAGATCTTGTTGCCCTTGAGCCGATAAGTGCCGTCGGATGCCGGCTCGGCGCGGGTACGAATATCCGACAGCGACGAGCCGGCGTGCGGTTCGGTCAGGGCCATGGTGCCGAAGAAGCGGCCGTCGATCATCGGTTGCAGGAAACGCTGTTTCTGCTCGTCGCTGCCAAAACTTTCGATCAGGTTGGCCGCGCCCATGGTCAGGAACGGGTAGGAAGTGGTCGCCGCGTTCGCTGATTGAAAGTGGGCAAAGCAGGCTTGCGACAGTAGCGTCGGCAGTTGCATGCCGCCGGCTTCGAAGCTTCGCGCGGCATTGAGGAAACCCGCCTCGAGGAACGCGTCCACCGCCGGTTTCACTTCCGGGATCAGAATCGCCTGACCGTTCTCGTAGCGCGGCTCGTTCTCGTCGCCCTTGCGGTTGTGCGGCGCGAAGTATTTCTCGGCAATGCTGCGCGCGGTGCCGATGGCCGCGTCAAAGGTCTCGCGGTTGTGTTCGGCGAAGCGCTCACGCCGGGTCAGGCCCTCGGCATCGAGGACTTCGTACAGCTCGAAAGCCAGATTACGGGAACTGAGCAGCGTCTCGGACATGGCGGCCTACCTGAAAATTGGGGTTGGGCCGAGTCTAGGCTTGCTGATAAAGGCTGAATACGATGATTGATGGCGGTGATGTCAGGGCCGAGCACCGACTTAACAAACACCCCAAAACAACTGTGGGAGCGGGCTTGCTCGCGAATGCGGTGGATCAGTCACTGGAGATGTCGACTGACACAACGCCTTCGCGAGCAAGCCCGCTCCCACATTGGGATTTGATTGTCAGGCAACCATCGCGGTTGCCTGACTTCTCGGGTTTAACCGATAGTCATCAAGCTCGCATTACCCCCCGCCGCCGCGGTGTTGACGCTCAACGCCCGCTCGATCACCAGACGCTCCAGTGCGATGTTGGTCTCGCCCTGGGACAAGCCCTGAACGCCAACGATCGCACCGGCACGTTTGGCAATCTGCTGGCAGACACCACGCAACTGGTCGGAATGGCCGTGATGCAGCACGGCATCAAACACCACTTCATCCTTGTGCCAGTCGGCAACCCGTTTGATCCGCGCCTGAACTTCCTTCGGCAGGCGTGCGAACAGGGCCTTGCTGATGTCGGACTCCGGCCATACCGCCGAACCGCCGACAGCCAATACCGCCGCCAGTTGGGTCAGCAGATCGCCTTCGACGTCCGCCAGGCACAGCACGTGTTCACGCGGCAGGATCGCGTAGCTGTTCTTCTCGCCGGTCGGGCCGGCCAGCACGCGGGTGATGCCGCTTTGCGATTGCGCGGCGTACTGCACGCACAGGGTGCTCAGTTCGGCGTACTGGTTGCTCTCGGCCCAGGCCTTGAAGGCGTTCAGCGGTTTGCTCATGGCATCACGCAGACGCACGTCCGGGGCGACGGCTGCATCACCGCGAGCGAAGGATTGTTCGATCGCGTCAGTAGGACGGGTCGACAGCAAGCGGTACAGGTACAGCGGACCACCGGCTTTCGGGCCAGTCCCAGACAGGCCTTCGCCGCCGAATGGCTGCACGCCGACCACGGCACCGACGATGTTGCGGTTGACGTAGACGTTACCGGCGTTGACGTTGTCGATCACCTTGGCGATGGTCTCGTCGATGCGGGTGTGCACGCCGAGGGTCAGGCCATAACCGGAGGCATTGATCTGGCCGATCAACTGGTCGATGTCCTTGCGCTTGTAGCGCACCACGTGCAGCACCGGGCCGAAGATCTCGCGTTGCAGCTCGTCGAAGCTTTCCAGTTCGATCAGGGTCGGCATGACGAAGGTGCCGCGTTTGACTTCTTCGCTGTCGGCGATAGCCACCTGGTACACGCTGCGACCTTTATCGCGCATGGCCTGGATGTGCTTGTCGATACCGGCCTTGGCTTCGGCGTCGATCACCGGGCCAATGTCCACGGACAGACGCTCAGGGTTGCCGAGACGGCTTTCAGCCATCGCGCCCTTGAGCATTTCGATGACGCGGTCGGCGGAATCTTCCTGCAGGCACAGTACGCGCAGGGCCGAGCAACGCTGACCGGCGCTGTCGAAAGCCGAGGACACCACGTCGATCACCACTTGTTCGGTCAGTGCCGAGGAGTCGACGATCATCGCGTTCTGCCCGCCGGTTTCGGCGATCAGCGGAATCGGACGGCCCTGGCTGTCGAGGCGACCCGCGATATTGCGTTGCAGCAGGCGCGCAACTTCGGTGGAGCCGGTGAACATCACGCCTTTGACGCGCTCATCACCGACCAGACCGGCACCGACGGTTTCACCGCGACCCGGCAGCAGTTGCAGCACGCCTTCGGGAATCCCGGCTTCCAGCAGCAGGCGCACGGCTTGCGCGGCGACCAGCGGAGTCTGCTCTGCCGGTTTGGCCAGGACCGGGTTACCGGCGGCCAGTGCGGCAGCGACCTGACCACTGAAGATGGCCAGCGGGAAGTTCCACGGGCTGATGCACACCACCGGGCCCAATGGGCGGTGGGCGTCATTGCTGAAATCGTTGCGCGCCTGCACTGCGTAGTAACGCAGGAAGTCGACCGCTTCGCGGACTTCGGCGATGGCGTTGGCGAAGGTCTTGCCGGCTTCACGGGCCAGCAGGCCCATCAGTGGCTGGATCTCGCCTTCCATCAAGTCAGCGGCACGCTCCAGAATCGCCGCGCGCTCGGCCGGCGGGGTGGCCTGCCAGATCGGTGCGGCGTTAAGGGCGCACTGGATCGCGTTGTTGACATCTTCGACGGTGGCTTCCTGCACGTGACCGACCACATCGCGGTGATCTGCCGGGTTCAGCACCGGTGCCGGCGCTTCGTTGCTGGAAGCGCAACCGAGCATCGGCGCGGCTTTCCAGTCGTTGTGCGCGGTGGCGAGCAGGGCGCAGGACAGCGAGGCCAGACGATGTTCGTTGGCCATGTCGATGCCGCTGGAGTTGGCACGCTCGGAGCCATACAGGTCACGCGGCAGCGGAATGCGTGGGTGCGGCAGACCGAAACCACCTTCCACGGTCGCCATCTGCTCGATCTGGGCCACCGGATCGGCCACCAGATCCTGAATCGAAATCGACTGGTCGGCGATGCGGTTGACGAACGAAGTGTTGGCGCCGTTTTCCAGCAGACGTCGTACCAGGTACGCCAGCAGGGTTTCGTGAGTACCGACCGGTGCGTACACGCGGCACGGACGGTTCAGCTTGCCTTCGGACACTTTGCCGACAACTTGCTCGTAAAGCGGTTCGCCCATGCCGTGCAGGCACTGGAATTCGTACTGGCCCGGGTAATAGTTCTGACCGGCAATGTGATAAATCGCCGACAGGGTGTGGGCGTTGTGCGTGGCGAACTGCGGGTAGATGACTTCCGGCACCGCCAACAGTTTGCGGGCGCAGGCAATGTAGGAAACGTCGGTGTATACCTTGCGGGTGTAGACCGGATAGCCTTCCAGGCCTTCGACCTGGGCGCGCTTGATTTCGCTGTCCCAGTACGCGCCTTTTACCAGACGGATCATCAGACGATGACGGCTGCGGCGGGCCAGATCGATCACGTAGTCGATCACGTACGGGCAACGCTTCTGATAAGCCTGAATCACGAAACCGATGCCGTTCCAGCCGGTCAGTTGCGGCTCGAAGCACAGGCGCTCGAGCAGATCCAGCGACAGCTCCAGGCGGTCGGCTTCTTCGGCGTCGATGTTCAGGCCGATGTCGTATTGCTTGGCGAGCAGGGTCAGCGACAGCAGGCGCGGGTACAGCTCATCCATCACGCGCTCGTACTGTGCACGGCTGTAACGCGGGTGCAGGGCCGAGAGCTTGATGGAAATGCCCGGGCCTTCATAAATCCCACGACCGTGGGAGGCTTTGCCGATCGAGTGGATGGCTTGTTCGTACGACGCCAGGTACTTCTGCGCGTCGTGTTCGGTCAGCGCCGCTTCACCGAGCATGTCATAGGAGTAACGGAAGCCCTTGGCTTCGAACTTGCTCGCGTTGGCCAGTGCTTCGGCGATGGTTTCGCCGGTGACGAACTGCTCGCCCATCAGGCGCATGGCCATGTCGACGCCTTTGCGGATCATCGGCTCGCCGCTCTTGCCGATGATCCGGCTCAGCGACGAAGTCAGGCCGGCTTCGTTGTGGGTCGATACCAGTTTGCCGGTCAGCAGCAGACCCCAGGTCGCGGCGTTGACGAACAACGACGGGCTGTTGCCCAGGTGCGGCTGCCAGTTGCCGGTGCTGATCTTGTCGCGGATCAGTGCATCGCGAGTGCCCTTGTCCGGGATGCGCAGCAGCGCTTCGGCCAGGCACATCAGGGCCACGCCTTCCTGGGACGACAGGGAAAACTCCTGCAGCAGGCCCTGAACAATGCCTGCACGACCGCCGGCACTTTTCTGGTTACGCAGTTTTTCCGCAATCGACGCGGCGAGTTTGTTGGTGGCTTCGGCCATCGGTGCCGGCAGGCGCGCCTGCTCGATCAGCATCGGCACCACTTCCGGCTCCGGGCGACGGTAAGCGGCGGTGATCGAAGCGCGCAGTACCGATTGCGGCAGGATGCTTTCAGCGAATTCGAGGAAGCACTGGTGGGCGTGATCGTTCTGGACTTCACCGGCGTCGTCGGCGTCCTTGGTGGTCAAACCGTTCAGCTCGGTCAGGGTTGCACCACCCTCGAGTTTTTCCAGGTAATTGAAAATTGCCTGCTTGATCAGCCAGTGCGGGGTGCGATCAATCGAGGTCGCGGCAGCCTTCAGGCGCTCGCGGGTCGGGTCATCGAGTTTGACCCCAAGGGTGGTGGTAGCCATATTTTTATCCTCATGGTTGCCACAGTTGCGTGGCATCAGCTGGCGGCAAGATTAGCCGTGCGCCGGAAGAGGTGCAACCGGGTGCAACCCTTTTTTGTCGGAAAAATAAACGCTTCGTCAGGAATTATTTTCTGGTACTGAAGTGCCGCTCTGGCTTGGTGCTTTTGCTTCTAGCGAAGCGCCTGGACTGCGCTAAAAGGGAGCAAAAACCGCGTATTTATCGGCATATCCGACTGGGTGCAACTTAATTGCCAGAAACTGGTTGCACCTTTTTTGCTTTGTTGCATAGCATTCGCGCCCAAGGTGCAACCGGGAATACCCGGTGCATCGGCTGGTGGCTTTCCTGGGGAAACATCAGTCCTAAATGCGCGGGATCCCGTTTCGTCTGCCAAACGTCGTCGTTTGTGGACGATCAATCACCGCTGCAACATAAAAACAAAGCCAGGGCGTAACTTAATGAGCGTAAGCAATCCAACACTGATCACGTTCGTGATCTATATCGCAGCAATGGTGCTGATCGGCTTCATGGCCTATCGCTCCACCAACAACCTCTCTGACTACATTCTTGGCGGCCGCAGCCTGGGCAGCGTCGTGACGGCTCTGTCCGCCGGTGCTTCCGACATGAGCGGCTGGTTGCTGATGGGCCTGCCGGGTGCCATCTACATGTCCGGTCTGTCGGAAAGCTGGATCGCCATCGGCCTGATCGTCGGCGCCTACCTGAACTGGCTGTTTGTCGCCGGCCGTCTGCGCGTGCAGACCGAGCACAACGGCGATGCGCTGACCCTGCCGGACTACTTCTCCAGCCGTTTTGAAGACAAGAGCGGCCTGCTGCGCATCATCTCGGCGGTAGTAATTCTGGTGTTCTTCACCATTTACTGCGCTTCCGGCATCGTGGCCGGCGCCCGTCTGTTCGAAAGCACCTTCGGCATGTCCTACGAGACGGCGCTGTGGGCCGGTGCTGCGGCGACGATTGCCTACACCTTCGTCGGCGGTTTCCTCGCGGTGAGCTGGACCGATACCGTACAAGCCACGTTGATGATTTTCGCGCTGCTGCTGACGCCGATCATCGTGCTGCTGGCCACCGGCGGCGTCGATACCACGTTCCTGGCCATCGAAGCCCAGGATCCAAGCAACTTCGACATGCTCAAGGGCACCACCTTCATCGGCATCATCTCGCTGATGGGCTGGGGTCTGGGTTACTTCGGTCAGCCGCACATCCTTGCGCGTTTCATGGCGGCTGACTCGGTGAAGTCGATTGCCAACGCCCGTCGCATCTCCATGACCTGGATGATCCTGTGCCTGGGCGGCACCGTCGCCGTGGGCTTCTTCGGCATCGCCTACTTCTCGGCGCACCCGGAAGTGGCCGGTCCCGTGACCGAGAACCACGAGCGGGTGTTCATCGAACTGGCGAAAATCCTCTTCAACCCGTGGGTGGCCGGTGTCTTGCTGTCGGCGATTCTCGCGGCTGTGATGAGCACCTTGAGCTGCCAGTTGCTGGTGTGCTCGAGCGCCCTCACCGAAGACTTCTACAAAACCTTCCTGCGCAAATCCGCTTCCCAGGTTGAACTGGTCTGGGTCGGCCGCGCGATGGTGTTGCTGGTGGCGCTGATTGCTATCGCCATGGCCGCCAACCCGGAAAACCGCGTGCTGGGCCTGGTGTCCTACGCCTGGGCCGGTTTCGGTGCCGCTTTCGGTCCAGTGGTGCTGATCTCGGTGATCTGGAAAGACATGACCCGCAACGGCGCGCTGGCCGGCATTCTGGTCGGCGCCATCACCGTGGTGGTGTGGAAGCATTTCGAGGTGATGGGACTGTACGAAATCATCCCGGGCTTCATCTTCGCCAGCCTGGCGATCTACATCGTCAGCAAGCTCGGCGCGCCGACCGCTGGCATGGTGCAGCGCTTCCAGGCCGCGGAAAAGGATTTCCACCTGAACAAGTGATGCACTGAGCTGCGGCTCACAGGAAAACGGCCCGCGTCCTACAAGGAGGCGGGCCGTTTTTTTTGCCTGCAATATCCCTGACTCAGCATAGATCCCCTGTGGGAGCGGGCTTGCTCGCGAATGCGGTGGGTCAAATGAAATCAATGTCGACTGGCACGGCCCTTTCGCGAGCAAGCCCGCTCCCACAGTTGTTCGGTGGTGATTTTGAGAGGGTTGTCTGTAGTCGGATACACCGATTTGCGAAGGCTTTTTCGCCAGAAAAAGTAGGGAAAATCTGATTTTCCCGTCACCCAACCAACACCCCTTGCCCCTCATGCAGAATCGCCCGCCCTCATTCTGCAGAGAGACATCGGATGTTCGCGCCTGCCAATCAACCGCGTTTTACGTTGACCCTCGAAGGCGCCCAGCATGACCTCAAAGTCCTTGAGTTCACGGGCAAGGAAGCCATCAGCCAACCCTTTCGTTTCGAGCTGGAGCTGGTCAGTGAGCGCCCCGATCTGGATCTCGAAAGCCTGCTGCACTGTCCGGCGTTTCTTGGCTTCGATGCCGATGGCAGTGGTATTCACGGTCAGATTTATCGGGTCGGGCAGGGCGATTCCGGGAAACGTCTGACGCGCTATCACCTGAGCCTGGTGCCGCGTCTGACCTACCTCGGTCACCGCATCAACCAGCGGATTTTTCAGCATCAGACGGTTCCGCAGATCGTCGCGCAGATCCTCAAGGATCACGCAATCCTGCGCGATGCCTTCGAGTTCCGCCTCGGCAGCGATTACCCGGTGCGTGAATATTGTGTGCAGTACGCCGAGAGCGATCTGGCGTTCATTCAGCGGCTGTGTGCCGAGGTCGGTATTCATTACCACTTTCAGCACAGTCCCGAAGGCCACGTGTTGGTGTTCGGCGACGATCAAACGGTGTTCCCGCGCCTGGCCGAGCCGACGCTGTATTTGCCGGGCAGCGGCATGGCGTCGGCGGCGCCGGCCATCAAGCGCTTCAACGTCCGGGTGGAGACTCGCACCAGCGTGGTCACCCGGCGCGACTACAACTTCGAAAAGCCGCGACTGCAACTGCAAAGCCGCAGCGACAGTGAGCAGCGCCCGGTGCTCGAGGACTATCACTTTCCCGGCCAATTCAACGATCGAGAAACCGGCAGGCAACTGGCGCAACGTACGCTGGAAAGGCATGTCGCCGACTACCGTCAGGCTGAGGGCATCAGCGACGTATTCGCACTGGTTTGCGGACATTTCCTGCAACTGAGCGAGCATCCGCGCCAGGACTGGAATGACCTGTGGCTGCTCACCGCCATCGAGCACCACGGCCGACAGCCGCAAGTGCTGGAGGAATCGGTGACCAGCGATGGGGAAACATTCCAGGGTTACCGTAATACCTTTCTTGCCACGCCGTGGGAGGTATTCTTTCGCCCGGCGTTGGGGCCGGAAAAACCGCGCATGCCCGGCTATCAACCGGCCGTGGTCACCGGGCCGCAAGACACGGAAATCCACTGCGACGAGTACGGCCGGGTCAAGGTGCAACTGGCCTGGGATCGTGACGGCGAGCTCAACGAGCATTCCAGTTGCTGGCTGCGCGTCGCCACGGGTTGGGCGCATGACCATTACGGCAGCGTGCTGATCCCAAGGGTCGGCATGGAAGTGCTGGTCGGTTTCATCGACGCTGATGCCGACAAACCGTTGGTGATGGGTTGCCTGCCAAACGCGGCAACTCCGCTGCCGCTGGACTTGCCCGCCGACCAGACCCGCAGCATCTTCCGCAGCCAGAGCAGCCCCGGTGGCGGCGGTTACAACGAGCTGCGCATCGAGGACAAAAAGGGCGCCGAAGAAATCTACCTGCGCGCCCAGCGCAACTGGACTCAGCATGTACTGCACGACCAACAGGTTCAGGTCGACAACCAGCGCAGCATCGTCGTCACCGGACTTGCCAGCCATGAACTCAAGGCTGACGAGCAGCGCATTACCCACGGTCAGCGCCAGACCGAAGTGAAACAGGATGATCACCTGACGGTGGTCGGCGACCGGCATATTCGCGTGAGCAATCAGGCCACCAGTGCCAGCGGACAAGTCCACCTCAGCGCCGGCCAGCAAGTGGTGATCGACGGCGGCGCGAGCGCGACGATTCAGGCGGGCGGGCAGTGGATCAGCATCGGCCCCGGCGGGATTTTCAGTAGCGTACCCATCCAGGTCGGTGGCGCGCCGATGGCCGCGATGAGCGCGGCACCGAGTGTGCCGGGGCTGCCGGCAAAACTTGCAGCGGCACCGGCGGCCATGCTCACCGCCGCACAAATCATGAGCTTCAAAGGTGATGCGCCATTCTGCGAAGAGTGCGAACGCTGCAAGGACGGTGTCTGTGCTGCCTGAGTGCCTCACGCCTTCAGCGTGGCTGGCGCGTGAACCGCTGAAATCTTCGGAACAACTGTTCGCGGTCTTGAGTAACGCCAGCGACGCCAGGCCTCCGTTGGTCGGACCCAACCCGATCTGGGCGGACACGATTTATGCCGAGTGGGATACGGTGATGCCCTTCGTGGGAATTGTCGCGGCGGACAGTGAGTTTCTCGATTGGGTAGCCTCTACCGAGTCTCGCGACTGGGGGTGGCTGGCGGTTTCTTCCGCGAGCCTGGAAGTGCTGGTCGAGCATTTTTGCAGCCTGACTCAGGTGCTGATGCCGGACGGCAAAGCGGTGTTTTTTCGCTTCTGGGATGGGCGGTTTTTGTTGCCGATCCTGCAGTCCGACGAAGTGCAATCTGCGCAGTTGATACCGGTGATCTCGCGCGGCTTGATCAATGGACAGGCCGTGGATATCGGGGGCAGGGCGCAGGTTTCGGGGCGGGTGTTTCCCTGGTGGAAGGTGCCTGAGTCTGTACTGGCTTCAGCAGGGAATGCAGTACGGATCGGCAATGCGCTGCAGTGGCTGAGCGAGGAGCATCCGGCGCTGCATGAGGCGTTTCCCGAGGCTGTGTTGCGCTGCAAGGTTCGGCAGTTTTTTCAGGTTTCAGCGTCGGAAGAATCGTCGCAATCGGCGTTATTGGCGTATTTGCAAGACGAAGCAGAGTGAAATTTCTGGGCGAAGGCTTCGGAAATTTCCCGCGAGTTGCGGCGGATTTCATGAACTGGTGGGCGTTGGGTAGCAGGGATAGTCTTTTCGTTGTCACCGCGAGAGTGGTGACAGGGTGTAGGAACCCGTTACCTATGGTGCATCAGCGCTGTTGATTTAATTGCGACATGTAACTTGTGCCAGCAATATCTTTAGCGGCGGCTGTGTGCGGGGCACGCTTTGGCGTGGCCGAATTCCATGGGTCGGTTCCTACTCCCGTTCACAGCTGCCACCCGATCCCGTAGGAAGGAGCGAGGCAGTTCATTTTCACATCCATGGTAGAAAATATGACGATGCTTAAACCCGACCCACCCTACGAAAAAATCATCCCCCATCCCGACAACCGCTTCATGGCCCTGACCGGCAACTGCAGCGACATGCCCACCCTGTTCGTCGATACCCACGTCCCCCTCGACATCCTTATGGACGCCGCCAACTACCGCATCCGCGCCGTGATCCAGGTGCTGGAAAACATGTGCATGCGCGGCTCGGTCGAGTGCGACTCGATCATCCTCAGCGACTTCGCCATGCTCTGCGCCATTCCACTGCGTGACGGTTGCGATGTGCTGGATGTCATCGGCAAACGTCTCGGCAACCTATCCCTGTAAGCCTGAGACAGTTTTTGTGGCGAGGGAGCTTGCTCCCGCTCGGCTGCGTAGCAGCCGTAACCAGGTAGTCGCGGTGTCAGACAGAATCCGGATTGAGGTCTTGGGTCGCTTCGCAACCCGGCGGGAGCAAGCTCCCTCGCCACAAAGGCTGCGATCTTTGGACTTTGACTCAATCTGCGATATACGCATCCTGAGTTTTGATAAAGCTGTCGAACGCCTCGGAGTTGTAGACCGCCAGGCATCCATAAAAAACGACTTTTCTGCTCGAGTGTTTGCTGTTCGAAGGTGTCTTTTCATAGGCTGCGAATACATAGTCTCGAGTTGCTTTGTACTGGTCGTGGAGGACTTGCAGCGTGTCTTCATTCTGCCGGATGGCGTGCATGCCGTTGCCCATGAACGAATAGGCATCGGCGGACAGTTCGATATCTTTTTCGAGTGCGGAGCGTTCGTTGAATGGCTCCAGGATGCATTGGCTCAGACCGTAGTTCTTGAGCATTTGGCGAGCCTGCGCAATGTGGTTTTCGCCCGCCACGGCGTGCATTGAGCTGATCAGGCACAGAGAGAAAACAAGTAGGTGACGCATGGGTTTGATTTCCTGTCGGCTATTAACTGCCAGTTGAGCGAGATATCAGACCTGTGGCGAGGGGATTTATCTCCGATGGGCAGCGAAGCGGCCCCAAGACCTGTCATCGCGGAGCATCAAATACAACGTGTTGACGGAATAGGGGGCTGCTGCGCAGCCCATCGGGGATAAATCCCCTCGCCACGGATATTGGGTCCGATTCTTAACGTGTGAGAGGCCGCTCGGCCGCCAACCCCTGACTTGCCGCCCGGTAAAAGGTAAACTTCACGGCCCTTCGCAGGAGCAGCCATGAATTATCGTCACGCCTTCCATGCCGGCAATCACGCCGATGTGTTCAAACACCTGACCTTGACCCGCCTCATCGCGCTGATGTCGCGCAAGGAGCAGCCGTTTGCCTATCTCGATACGCACGCCGGCATCGGTCTGTATGACCTGCAGGGTGATCAGGCCAACCGTACCGGCGAGTACCTGGAAGGCATCGCGCGTTTGTGGGATCAGCCGGATCTGCCGGCGCTGACCGCCGACTACATGAAGGTGCTGCACGAGATGAACCCGGATGGCCAGTTGCGCTACTACCCGGGTTCGCCGGAGCTGGCGCGGCGTCTGACCCGGCCGCAGGATCGGGTGATGCTCAACGAGAAGCACCCGGAAGATGGCGTGCAGCTCAAAGAGAACATGGCCGGCGACCGTCGGGTCAAGGTGCATCTGGGCGAGGGCTGGCATGTGGCGCGGGCGATGTTGCCGGTGCAGGAGAAACGCGCGGTGATGTTGATTGATCCGCCGTTCGAACAGCTCGACGAGATGCAAAAGTGTGCGGCGTCGCTGAAAGAAGCGATTGGCCGGATGCGCCAAACCGTGGCGGCGATCTGGTATCCGGTGAAGGATCAGCGTGCGTTGCGCCGTTTCTATCAGGATCTGGCCGGTACCGGCGCGCCGAAGTTGCTGCGTGTGGAACTGCTGGTGCATCCGCTGGATACGCCGAACAGCCTCAACGGCTCGGGGATGGCGATTGCCAATCCGCCGTGGGGGCTGGAGGAAGAATTGCGTGAGCTGCTGCCGTGGTTGTCGAAGAAGCTTGGGCAGACTCAGGGTGGGTGGCAGATGGATTGGTTGATTGCTGAAAGCTGATCAACTGTTTTAGCGGTGTCTGAACGGACGCCTTCGCGGGCAAGCCCGCTCCCACAAAGTACTGCGCCATTTTGAAGTCGGCGCTAAACCTGTGGGAGCGGGCTTGCCCGCGATGCTTTGGGGTTTAGTTACCCGCCAGGCTCGGTGGCATGCACACGCCGGTGCCGCCAATCCCGCAATAGCCCTCAGGGTTCTTCGCCAGATATTGCTGGTGATACGCCTCGGCGAAGTACACGGTCGGCGCCTGCTCGATCTCGGTGCTGATTTCGCCCAGGCCAGCCTTCGACAGTTCAGCCTGATACACCGCTTTGCTCTTCAGCGCCGCGTCCAGTTGCTCGGGCGAGGTCGCGTAGATCACCGAGCGGTACTGGGTGCCGATGTCGTTGCCCTGACGCATGCCCTGCGTCGGGTTATGCAGTTCCCAGAACATCGCCAGCAGCTCTTCGTAGCTGACTTTGGCCTTGTCATACACCACCAGTACCACTTCGGCGTGGCCGGTCAGGCCCGAGCAGACTTCTTCGTAGGTCGGGTTCGGCGTGTAGCCGCCGGCGTAGCCAACCACGGTGCTGACCACGCCTTCGCGCTGCCAGAAGCGGCGCTCCGCCCCCCAGAAGCAACCCAGACCGAAGATCGCAAAGTCGACGTCCTGAAAGAATGGGCCGAGCAAGGGAGTTTCTTCGAAGACGAAATGCTTTTCAGGCAGGGTCATCGCGGTTTCGCGGCCGGGCAGCGCTTGTTCTTTGGTCGGTAGCACGTTTTTGTTCACCAGAATTTCCGAGCGCAGAACCATGATCGTTCCTCTCAGTCAGGATGGGATGTAAAAAGTCAGACCGTCAGTGTGCCGAATGATGCCGGATTTCGCACTATTCAAATGTGGGAGCGGGCTTGCTCGCGAATGCGGTGTGTCAGTCGACATCAACATTGCCTGACAAACTGCATTCGCGAGCAAGCCCGCTCCCACAAGTGGAATTCATCGACAGGGGTATCGGTGGGGGCTAGAGGCAGAGTGGGCCGCGCGGGTAGCGCTTGAGCGCCTGAATCAGCTCACCGCCGGGGATCGGCCGGTCGAACAGGTAGCCTTGGCCGACGTCGCAGCGGTGGCGACGCAGGAACGCCAGTTGTTCGGCGGTCTCGATGCCTTCGGCCACGACTTTGAGCTTCAGGTTGTGGGCCATGGCGATCACCGCGGAGGTGATTTCCATGTCGTCCTGGTTGTCGGGGATTTCGTGGATGAAGCTGCGATCGATCTTGATGATGTCGATCGGGAATTTCTTCAGGTAGCTGAGCGACGAGTAACCGGTGCCGAAGTCGTCCATGGCCAGGGTCAGGCCCAGACGCTTGAGCTGATCGAGCTGCAAGTGAGTGTCTTCGGTGGCTTCCAGCAACAGGCCTTCGGTCAGCTCCAGTTCGAGCAGATTGGCCGGCAGCGCTTCTTCCTTGAGGATGTTGGCGATGGACGCGACCAGATCCGGATCGGAGAACTGTTTCGGCGAGAGGTTGATCGCCACTTGCAGATTGCCCAGGCCAGCGGCGGTCAGTGCCTTGCTCATGCGGCAGGCCTGGCGGGCGATCCACTTGCCGATCGGGATGATCAGGCCGGTTTCTTCGGCGACGCTGATGAACTGGTCCGGGCGGATCATGCCGCGCTCCGGGTGATTCCAGCGCAGCAGCGCTTCCATGCCCAGCAGGCGACCGCTGCGCAGGCACAGTTTGGGCTGGTAGAACACGTCTAGCTCGTTCTGGGTCAGGGCGCGGCGCAGGTTGTTCTCGACGAACAGTTTGTAACTGGCTTCGGCGTTCAGCGCTTCGGTGAACACCTGAACCTGGTGTTTGCCATTGGCCTTGGCCTTGTGCAGGGCGAGGCCGGCGTTGCGCATCAGGGTTTGCGGATCGCGGCCATGCAGCGGCGCGCAGGCCAGGCCCACGGAGCCGGTGACGCTGATCAACTGGTTGTCGACGAACATCGGCTTGTCGAGGGTCGCCAGCAACTGGTTGGCGATCTGCTGGCCGGTGGCGAGGTCGGTGTCGTCGAGCAGCACCGCAAATTCGTTACTGGCGAACCGCGCGAGGCTGCCGCTCGGGCTCAGGCTGTTGCGCAAGCGCCGGGCGAGGCTGATCAGCAACTTGTCGCCGGTCTGGTGACCGAGGCTGTCGTTGATCCGCTTGAAGTTGTCGATGTCCACCAGCAACAGGCTGATCGGGGTATCGCTATCGCGGGCGAAGCGTTCATCCAGATTGCGGATAAACGCCGGGCGGTTGCCGAGGTTGGTCAGGTTGTCGGTGTACGCCAGACGTTCGATGCGCTGCTGCGCCAGTTTGGTCTGGGTAATGTCTTCGTAGATGCCGATGTAGTGCGTCAGTTCGCGGTTGTCGCCATACACTTTGGAGATCGACAACTGGCCCCAGTACGGTTCGAGGTTCTTGCGCCGGCTCTTGAATTCGCCCTGCCAGCTGTTGCTCTTGGCCAGCGCCGAGGGCGCGTCGAACAGCAGTTCACTGAGGTTTTCCAGCGCCGGCAGCTCCGACAGGCGCTGGCCGTGAACTTCTTCGGTGGAGTACTGGGTGATCGCGGTGAAGCTCGGGTTGACGTACTCGACCACGCCGTCGCAATTGACCAGCAGAAAGGCGTTGGCACTTTGTTCGACTGCGCGCTGGAACAGGTGCAGAGCGCTGGTGGCGGTACGCCGGTTATGGTTGTTGATGACCTGGGCAAACTGGTCGGCCAGTTCACCGGCAAAGGCGATTTCGTCGGACTGCCAGGCGCGGGTGACGCCGGTCTGCTCCAGACAGAGCACGCCGACCACTTGGCCATCGACCCGGATGCTGGCGTCGAGCATGGCGTTGACGTCGCGCGGGCGCAGGGCTTCGGCCATCTCGCGGGTACGCGGGTCGCGCATCGCATTGTGCGCGTCGATGGCGCGGCTGCCGTGCAGGGCTTCCATGTAGTCGGGGAAGCCGCTGATGTCGATCACCTCCGGCAGGATGTATTCCTGCGTCGCGCGGTGATACGCCGAAATCGGCACCAGCAGGCTGCCTTCGAGGTTCCACAGGCTGGCACAGTCGATCTCATAGATATCACAGGCGCTGCGGGTGATCAGCTCGGCGGCTTCCTGCAGCGAGTTGTGGCTGCTGTAGCGCTGGCGAGCCAGCAGCAGAATCAGATCCTGCTGGGCGCGTACCCGCTCCAGGTGCTGCAGTTGTTCCTGCTGGGCGCGCTGGTTCAGTTCCAAAGCGATCTGCAGGCGCGAATTCTGGGTTTCGAGGTCGACGCAGGGCACCGCTGGCGCGCCGTCGAACACATCATCGACCGCCAGCAGATAACCGCGCAGCAAGTGCCGATTGTGCTGCTTATAGGCCTCGCCCAGCTCAAGGATGCTCAGCGCACCAGCGGCGGTGTGCAGGGTGTAGCGCACCAGATAATGCGGGCTGTCGCGCAGTTGTTGCTGAATGGTGTCGTGCAGCTGATAGCGCGCTTCGGGTTCCATCAGGCTGGCGTAAGGCGAGCCGACCAACGCACACAATTCGACGGCCGGCTGGCCGAACTGGCGTTCGCAGTTGGGGTCGAGAAACAGCATCGCCCAGCTCGCTTCATTCAAGCGCTCGAAACGCAGCATGCCGAGCCGCGAGGGCACAGGCAGCTGCGTCACTACCTCGACCGCCATACGGCTGGCGGCATCGGGTTGGCTCTTCATGAAGGAACTCGCTTGGAAATATGCTGAACGCGCCGGGCTCGCGCCCTCTTTACTGTTGCCTGCGGCAAGGTTGCATCATTGCGGCACCGACTGACAAGAGAGATGAAGGCCAAGTGCTATAAGAATATGTCGGCCGCGCAGGGCATTTCTCCAGCGCGCGGCAAAAAGTAATACGGATGTGCGCCGCGAGTGCCGTTCCAGAGCGCTTCGCGCGCGGGAACGGCATTTTGTTCAGGGCTTCAGCGCAGGTTGATTTCGATCGATTGCAGGCGTTTGCCGTCGCGATCATGGTAATTGACCTGAATTTTTCCGGCCTCAACCACCACATGGGCGAAGTTGTCTTCGCTGACCACTGTGCTGGTCAATTCATGTTGATAATCGCCTGCTGCCGTGCGCGCCAGCGGTTGATCGAGGATGAACGTCGACGCCTTGGCATAGGGCAGCAGCTTGCTGTTGCAAAACGGCGAGGAAACGATGGTGTGCACTTCGAAGTCCGGGTCTTCGCTGTGGGTCAGGCGCGAGGTCAGTGAGCCATGCACGTCGCCCGAGACAAACACGACATTCTTGATGCGTCGGGTGCGGATGGTTTCCAGCAGCCGCAAGCGCTGCTCCGGGAAGGCTTTCCAGGCATCGTCACCATGCAGTTTGCGATCCGGGTAAAACATCACGCTGGTCACCACGAATTTCACTCGCGCCGGGCTGTTGATCAGCCACTTGAGCAGCGCCTGTTCCTGCGCCTCATCCAGTATGCGGCGATCATCGGCTGACAAGTTGCGTCGAGTGCGGCTGTCCGTCACGAACCATTCGATGTCACCGTCACTGAATTGATACCAGTAGTGCTCGAGCTTTACGCGATTCACCTCTTTGTTAGTTGTAAGTTCATGCGCAGGGCCGTGGCTGGCTTGATAGATTTCATAGGCGGCCATGGCATTGCGATATAACACTTGATCTGACTTGCTGGCGTTCGCCGGCCAGTTGTCTTCGATTTCGTGATCATCCAGGATCATGTAAGTCGATGTGCAAGACATCAAACGCTGAATGTTGGGTTGAGAGAATGCCGCACGGTACTTGCTGAGGATTTCCTTATATTCACGATCGGGTGCGAACAGATTGAGGTCGTCGACATAAATCTGATCGCCCGTCATTAACGTGGCACTGATCGGTGGTTGCGCGCCTTCGATCAGCTGGTTGATGGAAGCAAAGATCCGGTCACCCAGGTGCGGCAGCGACGGGATGCCGGCGGTCATGCGCAAGTAACGGCAGGAGCCGACGATATAGGCCCTTGGCTGCAGGGCTTTGCTGGAGCGGGTGCGTAATCGATAGATTTCCCGGGGCCACTGCAGCGGCAGTTCGGCGACACTGTCCACGGTATGTACCGGATTCATCGGGCTGAACCAGCCGGTCTGGTATTCATATTCGGTGTCGCTGCTCAAGTTATTGAGGGTGAACACTTCGGTCATGTCGCGCAGTGCGCTGGGTTCGGCGAAAGTGCCTGCTGACCACTGTTGTGTTCCTGCAGTCCGATGGCGAATGGCGGCAAATACCGGTGCGTTGCCTTGATTGTCTGCGCGCATGAAAATGCGGGCATGATTAGTTGTGGTGTGGCCGATAATCGGGCCGATAGTTGGTTTGAACATATTCGAATCCATTCGAGTAAGTCTGGTTTTGATAAATAACGCAGGAAGTTGCTTATTTGATCGGGAGGCAAAGATTAGTTGGCGGTCGACGAAAAATATCGAGGCGAAGTGGACTGCGTTCGTAGTTCAAGTAAACCGAACTTGTAGGAAGAGGCGCTGTACTTTTCTCTGGGCAAAAAAAGCCCCGTCAAACTGACGGGGTTGAGGTACGAGCGTGTGGCGCTCGAAAACGTGAAACGCAATCGGCCCTCCGTTGCCGGAGGGCCGAACGCTTTACAGCAGGATGGTGCGGATGTCGCCCAACAGGCTGCCCAGACGCTGGGTGAAGCGTGCAGCAGCGGCGCCGTTGATCACACGGTGATCGTAGGACAGCGACAGTGGCAGCATCAGTTTCGGCTGGAAGGCTTTGCCGTCCCAGACTGGCTGGATGGTTGCCTTGGAAACACCGAGGATCGCCACTTCCGGCGCGTTGACGATCGGCGTGAAGCCGGTGCCGCCAATGTGGCCGAGGCTGGAAATGGTGAAGCAGGCGCCTTGCATCTCGTCCGAAGAGAGCTTCTTGGTGCGGGCTTTTTCAGCCAGCGAAGCAGCTTCTGCAGCCAGTTGCAGCAGGCTCTTCTGGTCGACGTTCTTGATGACCGGTACCAGCAGGCCATCTGGAGTGTCGACCGCGAAACCGATGTTGACGTACTTCTTGCGAATGATCGCCTTGCCGCTTGGCGCCAGCGAACTGTTGAAGTCCGGCAGTTCCTTGAGCAGGTGCGCACAGGTCTTGAGCAGCAGCGGCAGGATGGTCAGCTTGACGCCGGCCTTCTCTGCGACGGCTTTCTGCGCAACGCGGAACGCTTCCAGCTCGGTGATATCCGCCGAGTCGAATTGCGTCACGTGCGGCACGTTCAGCCAGCTGCGGTGCAGGTTGGCAGCGCCGACCTGCATCAGGCGGGTCATCGGCACTTCTTCGATTTCACCGAAGCGGCTGAAGTCCACGACCGGGATCGGCGGGATGCCCGCGCCACCGGTTGCGCCGCCAGCAGCCGGCGCTTCTTTGGCCTTCTGCATCATCGCCTTGACGTAAACCTGCACGTCTTCCTTGAGGATGCGACCGTGCGGACCGCTGGCGCCTACAGCGCTCAGCTCGACGCCGAACTCACGGGCCAGTTGACGCACGGCCGGGCCGGCGTGAACTTTGGCACCAGGCTTGGCCGGAGCAGCAGCCGGAGCGGCAGCCGCAGGTGCAGCGGCAGCCGGAGCAGCAGCGGCAGGTGCCGGAGCACTTGCAGCAGCGGCAGCTGGAGCCGGGGCAGCAGCAGGGGCCGCGCCTTTGACTTTCAGCTTGAGGATCAGGTCGCCGGTGCCGACTTCGTCGTCCAGCTTGATGGAAATGCTTTCCACCACGCCAGCGGCAGGCGATGGGATTTCCATGCTTGCCTTGTCGGATTCGAGAGTGATCAGCGACTGGTCGGCTTCAACGCTGTCACCAGCCTTGACCAGGACTTCGATGATCTTGGCCTTGCCGGCCGAACCAATGTCCGGAACGTGGATGTCCTGAACGCTGTCAGCCACTGGAGCAGCCGGGGCGGCAGCCGGAGCAGGCGCAGCAGCAGCGGCTGGCGCAGCAGCCTGAGCCGGAGCGGCCGCAGCAGGGGCCGCAGCACCCGCCACTTCAAGGTCGAGGATCAGGTCGCCAGTGCCGACTTCGTCATTGAGCTTGACGCTGATGGCCTTGACCACGCCTGCGGCAGGCGACGGGATTTCCATGCTCGCCTTGTCGGATTCGAGGGTGATCAGCGATTGATCAGCCTCGACCTTGTCGCCGACCTTGACCTGGATCTCGATGATCTGGGCCTTGCCCGACGAACCGATGTCCGGCACGTGCACTTGCTGCACCGAAGCGGCAGCAGGCGCAGCGGCTGGCGCGGCAGCAGCAGGGGCGGCAGCCGGTTTGGCTTCAGCTTTTGCAGCCGGGGCAGCAGCAGGCGCAGGGGCCGCAGCAGCGGCGCCCTCGACTTCCAGCTCGAGCAGTTCGTCGCCTTCTTTCAGACGGTCGCCCAGCTTCACTTTCAGGCTTTTGATGACGCCGGCTTTCGGGGCCGGCACTTCCATGCTGGCCTTGTCCGATTCCAGGGTCAGGATGCTCTGGTCGGCTTCGATACGGTCGCCGACCTTCACAAACAGTTCAATTACTTCACCTTCACCGCTGCCGATGTCAGGTACGCGAATGAGTTCGCTCACAAAATGTCTCCTCAGCAGTCCAGTGGGTTGCGTTTTTCCGGGTCGATGCCGAACTTGACGATGGCCTCAGCCACGACTTTAGGTTCGATATCACCACGGTCAGCCAGTGCTTCCAGGGCTGCCAACACCACGAAATGACGGTCGACTTCGAAGAAATGACGCAGTTTCTTGCGGCTGTCGCTGCGGCCGAAACCGTCGGTGCCCAGGACTTTGAATTCCTTGGACGGTACCCACTGACGGATCTGCTCGGCGAACAGCTTCATGTAGTCGGTAGAAGCGATGACCGGACCCTTACGGCCGCTCAGGCACTCTTCAACGTAGCTCTGCTTAGGCTTCTGGCCAGGCTTCAGACGGTTGCTGCGCTCTACGGCCAGGCCGTCGCGACGCAGTTCGTTGAAGCTGGTGACGCTCCATACGTCAGCGCCGATGTTGAACTCTTCACGCAGAATCTTCGCCGCTTCACGCACTTCACGCAGGATGGTGCCGGAGCCCATCAGCTGTACGTGATGCGCCGCATCGCGGGTGTCTTCTTCGAGCAGGTACATGCCTTTCTTGATGCCTTCTTCGGCACCGGCCGGCATGGCTGGCTGCTGGTACGACTCGTTCATCACGGTGATGTAGTAGAAGATGTCCTGTTGCTCTTCGGTCATCTTCTTCATGCCGTCCTGAATGATCACCGCCAGCTCGTAGCCGTAGGTTGGATCGTAGGTGCGGCAGTTCGGGATGGTCGCGGCCAGCAGGTGGCTGTGACCGTCTTCGTGCTGCAGGCCTTCACCGTTCAGGGTGGTACGGCCGGCGGTGCCGCCGATCAGGAAGCCACGGGTACGGCTGTCGCCGGCGGCCCAGGCCAGGTCACCGATACGCTGGAAGCCGAACATCGAGTAGAAGATGTAGAACGGCAGCATCGGCTGGTTGTGGCTGGAGTACGAAGTACCGGCGGCG
Organism: Pseudomonas sp. 14P5.3.2; assembly: GCF_057799175.1. Classification (NCBI taxonomy): domain Bacteria; kingdom Pseudomonadati; phylum Pseudomonadota; class Gammaproteobacteria; order Pseudomonadales; family Pseudomonadaceae; genus Pseudomonas; species Pseudomonas sp. 14P5.3.2. Next base: position 79,136 of record NZ_JBYOKU010000020.1, read on the forward strand.
ATGAAGGAACTCATGGCGCCCGCTTCGTTGATGCCTTCTTCAAGGATCTGACCTTTCTGGTCTTCCTTGTAGAACATCACCTGGTCTTTATCGACTGGCTCGTAGAGCTGGCCGACGGAGGAGTAGATGCCCAGCTGACGGAACATGCCTTCCATACCGAAGGTACGGGCTTCGTCCGGGATGATCGGCACGATGCGCGGGCCGATTTCCTTGTCCTTGACCAGTTGCGCGAGGATCCGCACGAAAGCCATGGTGGTGGAAATTTCACGGTCGCCCGAACCATCGAGGATGGCTTTCAGGGTGTCCAGGTCCGGCGTCGGTACGCTGAAGCTCTGCGCGCGGCGCTGCGGTACGAAACCGCCCAGTGCAGCACGGCGCTCGCTCAGGTAGCGGGCTTCGGCGCTGTTTGGCTCTGGCTTGAAGAACGGCAGGTTCTCCAGCTCTTCGTCCTTGACCGGGATGTCGAAGCGGTCGCGGAACAACTTCAGGCTGTCGACGTCGACTTTCTTGGTGTTGTGCGCAGTGTTTTTCGCTTCGCCGGCACCGGTGCCATAACCCTTGATGGTCTTGGCCAGGATGACGGTTGGTTGTTCTTTGTGGTTGACCGCTTCGTGGTACGCCGCATAGACCTTGTACGGGTCGTGGCCGCCACGGTTGAGTTTCCAGATCTCGTCGTCGGACAGATCGGCAACCATCGCCTTGAGTTCAGGCGTGTTGAAGAAGTGCTCGCGAACGAACGCGCCGTCTTTGGCTTTGTAGTTCTGGTACTCGCCGTCGATGACTTCGTCCATGCGACGTTGCAGGATGCCGTCGACGTCCTTGGCCAGCAGTGGGTCCCAGAAACGGCCCCAGATGACTTTGGTCACGTTCCACTGAGCACCGCGGAACACGCCTTCGAGTTCCTGGATGATCTTGCCGTTGCCGCGAACCGGGCCGTCGAGGCGCTGCAGGTTGCAGTTGATGACGAAGATCAGGTTGTCCAGCTTCTCGCGGCCGGCCAGGGAGATCGCGCCCAGGGATTCCGGCTCGTCGCACTCGCCGTCGCCCAGGAAGCACCAGACTTTCTGTTTGCCCGGCTGGATGAAACCGCGGTGTTCCAGGTACTTCATGAAGCGTGCCTGGTAGATCGCCTGGATCGGACCCAGACCCATGGATACGGTCGGGAACTGCCAGAAGTCAGGCATCAGCCAAGGGTGCGGATAGGACGACAGGCCCTGACCGTCGACTTCCTGGCGGAAGTTGTTCATCTGGTCTTCGGTGATGCGGCCTTCCATGAACGCACGGGCGTAAACGCCTGGCGAGGTGTGGCCCTGGAAGTAGATCAGGTCGCCGCCGTGTTCGTCGGTCGGGGCCTGGAAGAAGTAGTTGAAGCCGATGTCATACAGGGTCGCGCTGGAAGCGAAGCTGGAGATGTGACCACCCAGGTCAGAATCTTTCAGGTTCGTACGCATTACCATGGCCATCGCGTTCCAGCGCACCAGCGAGCGAATGCGGCGTTCCATGAACAGGTCGCCAGGCATGCGTGCTTCGTGGGTTACCGGGATGGTGTTGCGGTAAGGCGTGGTGATGGCGTAAGGGAGCTGCGAACCGCTGCGGGTCGCCAGTTCACCCATACGGGTCATCAGATAGTGAGCACGGTCTTCGCCTTCTTTGTCGAGAACCGATTCCAGGGCGTCCAGCCATTCCTGGGTTTCGACGGGATCGAGGTCTTGCATGGCTTGCTCCAGGGCGGAAAGGCTTCCAGAATCGGTTGCCTGAGTTTGCGACTGGCCTTGTGGGCAGACGATTTAAAATTCTTGGATTGCCGACAGGTTGTTCCGGCGGCGTGTAGTTTTACTACAAATCTTTGAGCATTTCAGCCTTTCGCCTGTATAGACGAGTAGTAAAACTACAGAGGAAAGGCTTGTGGCCTCCGACTGCGTTGTGAGAATAATCGTTAAGGTTGGTCGATTACCATCCGAAAAAGGTGAAAGTTTGATGCTGGATGCCAAAGAAGAAGAAATTTCAGCTATTTCTAACTTTTGTTCGACAGTCCTTCGCGTAGCGGGTTTTCATCAAACACTACAAGCGGCCATTTACACGCCGATCAAGGATAGACCATGACCCTGCCTGTGCTTGCCGAACTGCCCGCCATTCTCCTGCCGTTGGTCACTCGATCCGAGCAGTCGTTCCGTACGGCCGTCGCCGCGCTGGAAGACGATCACGGCTTCTCCAACTGGACGCCGGAACGCTGGGCGCAATTCGCCCGCGTCAGTGCCGCCAGCGATTTCGTCATTGAACAGAGCGTTCGTGACCCTTTGATGTTGCTGTCGCTGGTGCAGTCCGGCGAACTCGACCGACCGTTCGCGCCGGGTGAACTCTGCGCGCAGATTGCCGCAGCGGTGGCTGCCGCGCAAAGCGAAGACGAACTCGGTCGCGTCCTGCGTCGCCAGCGTGCCCGCCATCAAGTGCGGATCATCTGGCGTGACCTGAACCGCCAGGCTGATCTGGTACAGACCTGCCGCGACCTGTCGGACATGGCCGACGCCACCATCGACCAGGCTTATCAATGGCTGTACAGCCGCCATTGCCAGCAGTTCGGTACGCCGACCGGTCGGCGCAGCGGTCTGCCGCAGCAGATGGTCATCCTCGGCATGGGCAAGCTCGGCGCGGTCGAGCTGAACCTGTCGTCGGACATCGACCTGATCTTCGCCTACCCCGAGGGCGGCGAAACCGTCGGCGTGAAACGCGCGCTGGATAATCAGGAATTCTTCATCCGTCTCGGCCAGCGCCTGATCAAGGCCCTCGACCCGATGACGGTTGACGGGTTCGTGTTCCGCGTCGACATGCGCCTGCGCCCGTACGGTTCGTCCGGCGCGCTGGTGCTGAGCTTCAATGCGCTGGAGCAGTATTACCAGGATCAGGGCCGCGACTGGGAACGCTACGCGATGATCAAGGCGCGGGTGGTGGCCGGCGATCAAGCGGCCGGCGCGCAGTTGCTCGATATGCTGCGGCCGTTCGTCTACCGGCGTTATCTGGATTTCTCGGCGATCGAAGCGCTGCGCACCATGAAGCAGCTGATCCAGCAGGAAGTGCGGCGCAAGGGCATGGCCGACAACATCAAGCTCGGCTCCGGCGGTATTCGTGAAGTCGAGTTCATCGCTCAGGCCTTTCAGTTGATCCACGGCGGGCGCGATTTGAGCCTGCAACAGCGTCCTCTATTAAAGGTGCTGAGCACGCTGGAAGGGCAGGGTTACCTGCCGCCGGCGGTGATCGGCGAACTGCGCGAAGGCTATGAATTCCTGCGCTACACCGAACACGCGATCCAGGCGATTGCCGACCGCCAGACCCAGATGTTGCCGGACGGCGCTCAGGATCAGGCGCGGATCGCGTTCATGCTCGGTTTTGCCGATTGGGCAGCTTTCCACGAAAAACTGATGTTCTGGCGCGGTCGCGTGGCCTGGCACTTCGCGCAGGTGATCGCCGATCCCGATGAAGAAGAGGGCGCCGACTGCGAAGTGGTGGTCGGCGGTGAGTGGTTGCCGCTGTGGGAAGAGGCGCAGGATGAAGAGGCCGCTTGCCGGCAGCTCGAAGAGGGCGGTTTCGCCGATGCGACCAAGGCCCTGAAAGCGCTGGCGAGCCTGCGTGGCAGTCCGCAATTGCGCGCGATGCAGCGGCTGGGTCGCGAGCGTCTTGATGCGTTTATCCCGCGCCTGCTGGCCCAGGCGGTGGAGCATGACAACCCGGATCTGGTGCTGGAGCGGGTGCTGCCGTTGGTCGAAGCGGTCGCCCGACGTTCGGCCTATCTGGTGTTGCTCACGGAAAACCCCGGTGCCCTGCGACGCTTGCTGACGCTGTGCGCGGCCAGCCCGTGGATCGCCGAACAGATCACCCGTTTCCCGCTGCTGCTCGACGAATTACTCAATGAAGGCCGGCTGTTCAAGCCGCCCTTGGCGCCGGAACTGGCCGCCGAGTTGCGCGAGCGCCTGACGCGGATCCCCGAAGATGACCTCGAACAGCAGATGGAAGCCCTGCGTCACTTCAAACTGGCGCACCGCTTGCGCGTCGCTGCCTCGGAAATCGCCGGCAGTCTGCCGTTGATGAAAGTCAGCGATTACCTGACCTGGCTGGCCGAGGCGATTCTTGAGCAAGTGCTGGCGTTGGCCTGGCGTCAGACGGTGGCCAAGTACGGCACGCCGCTGCGCACTGATGGCACCCTGTGCGATCCCGGCTTCATCATTGTCGGTTACGGGAAAGTCGGCGGGCTGGAACTGGGGCATGGTTCGGATCTGGATCTGGTGTTCATCCATGACGGCGATCCGCAGGCGGAAACCGATGGGCCGAAGCCAATCGATGGCGCGCAGTTCTTCACCCGGCTGGGGCAGCGGATCATTCACTTGCTGACGGCGCAGACCAACTCCGGTCAGCTGTATGAAGTGGACATGCGTTTGCGGCCGTCCGGCGCGTCGGGGCTGTTGGTCAGTTCGCTCGGTGCTTTCGAGCGCTATCAGGAAAATGAAGCCTGGACCTGGGAACATCAGGCGCTGGTGCGGGCGCGGGTGCTGGTCGGCAGTCAGGATGTCGGTCAGGCCTTCGAGAAAGTCCGCGCGCAGGTTTTGGGCAAGGCGCGGGATCTGGCGAAGCTGCAGCAGGAAGTCAGCGAGATGCGCGCCAAGATGCGCGATAACCTCGGCAGCAAGAGCACAGCGGCCGGCACGGCGGCAAATGCCTTCGAGGCCACAGCGCCGTTCGACCTCAAGCAGGACGCCGGAGGTATCGTCGATATTGAATTTATGGTGCAATACGCGGCCCTGGCGTGGTCGCACAGCCACCCGCCATTGCTGCGCTGGACCGATAACATCCGCATTCTGGAAGAGCTGGAGCACGAAGGGCTGATGCCTGCCGAAGATGCCAGCCTGCTGCGTGAGGCCTATAAAGCCTACCGCTCCGCCGCTCACCGACAGGCCTTGCAGAAGGATGGCGGGGTGATTGCAGGCGACCAGTTTGTCGAGGAGCGCCGGCAGGTATTGCGGATCTGGAAAGAGTTGGGGCTAAGCTGAAACCGGATATTTGAAACACCTGATGGCCCCTGTGGGAGCGGGCTTGCTCGCGAAAGCGCAGTGTCAGTCACCACCGATGCAGGATGTGACGGCCCCTTCGCGAGCAAGCCCGCTCCCACAGTGGATCTGCGTTGAATGGCAGATGCAGGGCCGGATGCGAAACCCTGTGGGAGCGAGCCTGCTCGCGATAGCGGAGTATCAGACGACAATAATGTTGGATGTGAAGACCCTTTCGCGAGCAAGCCCGCTCCCACAGCAGATCTACAGTGTTTGTAGAATTCTCGAGGCGGGGAGGCGTAAATGCCTCCCCGGTTCGTTTATGGAAACCACATGAATATTCTGATCGTTGGGCCCAGTTGGGTCGGTGACATGGTGATGGCGCAGACACTGTTTCAGTGTCTCAAGCAGCGCCACCCGCAATGCGAAATCGACGTGCTGGCCCCCGAGTGGAGCCGGCCGATCCTTGAGCGCATGCCCGAAGTGCGCAAGGCCTTGAGCTTTCCGCTCGGCCATGGCGTGCTGGAATTGGCCACACGCCGGCGGATCGGCAAGTCCCTGGCCGGTCAGTACGATCAGGCGATCCTGCTGCCGAACTCGCTGAAGTCGGCGCTGGTGCCGTTTTTTGCCGGCATCAAGCAGCGCACCGGCTGGCGTGGCGAATTCCGTTACGGCCTGCTCAATGACGTGCGCACGCTGGATAAAGAACGTTATCCGCTGATGATCGAGCGCTTCATGGCCCTGGCTTACGAGCCGAACGCCGAGCTGCCGAAACCTTATCCGCGTCCGAGCCTGCAAATCGATCCGGTGACCCGCGAAGCGGCGCTGGCCAAATTCGGCCTGACCCTCGACCGCCCGGTGTTGGCCCTGTGCCCGGGCGCCGAGTTCGGCGAATCCAAGCGCTGGCCGTCCGAGCATTACGCCAAGGTCGCCGAAGCGCGGATTCGCGAAGGCTGGCAGGTGTGGCTGTTCGGCTCGAAAAACGACCACGCGGTGGGCGAAGACATCCGCGCACGGCTGATTCCCGGCCTGCGTGAAGAGTCGGTCAACCTCAGCGGCGGCACCTCGCTGGCCGAGGCCATCGACCTGCTGTCCTGCGCCGATTCGGTGGTGTCCAACGACTCCGGCCTGATGCACGTAGCGGCAGCACTGAACCGTCCACTGGTGGCGGTCTACGGCTCGACTTCGCCGGGTTTCACCCCACCGCTGGCCGAGCATGTCGAAATCGTTCGGTTGGGTCTCGATTGCAGCCCGTGCTTCGACCGTACCTGCCGGTTCGGCCATTACAACTGCCTGCGCCAGCTGATGCCGGACGCGGTCAACGATGCCTTGCAGAAACTGCAGGGCTCCGTGGTCGAGGTTCATTAAGTTGCGGGTATTGCTGATCAAGACTTCATCGCTGGGCGACGTGATTCACGCGTTGCCGGCGCTGACCGACGCAGCCCGGGCCATTCCCGGGATCAAGTTCGACTGGGTGGTGGAAGAGGGCTTCGCCGAGATTCCGACCTGGCACCCGGCCGTCGGCAAGGTGATTCCGGTGGCGATCCGCCGCTGGCGCAAGAACCTCTGGCAGACGATCAAGAGCGGCGAGTGGAAGCGCTTCAAGCAAAGCGTGCGCGCCCATAAATACGATCTGGTGATCGACGCTCAGGGCCTGCTGAAAAGTGCCTGGCTGACGCGCTACGTCAAAGCCCCGGTGGCCGGCCTCGACAAAGGCTCGGCGCGCGAGCCGATCGCCGCACGTTTCTACGACCGCAAACTGGCGGTGGCCCGTGGGCAGCATGCCGTTGAGCGGGTGCGCCAGTTGTTCGCTATCGCCCTCGGTTATGACCTGCCCAAAGGTCTGGGCGATTACGGCCTCAACGTCGAGCGACTGGTGGAATTGCCGCGCAAGAGCGCCTTCGTGGTGTTCCTGCACGGCACCACGTGGGACACCAAGCACTGGCCGGAAGCCTACTGGCGCGAGCTGACCGAACGCGTCGGCTATCTGGGCGTCGGGGTCAAACTGCCGTGGGGCAACCCGCTGGAGAAGGCCCGCGCCGAGCGCATCGCCGCTGGCTTCAAGCACGCCGAAGTGTTGCCAAAGCTGAATCTGGCCGGGGTCGGCAAAGTGCTGGCCGGCGCCCAGGCCTGCGTGGCGGTGGACACCGGTCTCGGTCACCTCGCAGCCGCGCTGGATGTGCCAACGATTTCGCTGTTCGGCCCGACCAATCCGGGCCTGACCGGCGCCTACGGCAAGGTGCAGATTCACATGGCCAGTGATTTCCCCTGCGCCCCTTGCCTGCAAAAGAAATGTACGTATCAACCGACCGCGCAGGATGCCCGTCAGTTTGACCTGAAACGCGAGCAGCCCCTGTGCTTCACGCGTCTGAATCCCGAGCGTGTCGCCAGCCGACTGAGCACGTTGTTAATGGCTGAGGAGCTGCGCTGATGCAATTGGCTTTTGTCCTGTACAAATATTTTCCGTTCGGAGGCTTGCAGCGCGACTTCATGCGCATCGCCCTCGAATGCCAGAAGCGCGGCCACCAGATTCGTGTCTACACCCTGATCTGGGAAGGTGACGTGCCGCCGGGTTTCGAAGTGCTGGTGGCGCCGGTCAAGGCGTTCTTCAACCATCGGCGCAACGAGAAACTCAGCGCGTGGATGGAGGCGGATCTGGCCAAGCGTCCGGTGGACCGCCTGATCGGCTTCAACAAGATGCCGGGGCTGGACGTCTACTACGCCGCCGACGGCTGCTTCGAAGACAAGGCGCAAAATCTGCGCCATTCGCTGTACCGCCGCTGGGGCCGCTACCGGCACTTCGCCGAGTACGAGCGCGCGGTGTTCGCCAAAGATGCGAAAACCGAAGTGTTGATGATTTCCGAAGTGCAGCAGCCGCTGTTCATCAAGCACTACGGCACGCCGCTTGAACGCTTCCACCTGCTGCCGCCGGGCATCGCCCAGGATCGTCGTCGACCGGCGGATGCCGACGAGATTCGCGCCGGTTTCCGCGCCGAATTCAACCTCACGGACGACGAATTGCTGCTGGTGCAGATCGGCTCCGGGTTCAAGACCAAGGGCGTCGATCGCAGCCTCAAGGCGCTGGCCGCACTGCCCGCCGAGCTGAAGAAGCGCACCCGGCTGTTTGTAATCGGCCAGGATGACCCCAAATTGTTCCAGATGCAGAGTGCCACTTTGGGCCTGGGCGACAACGTGACGTTCCTCAAGGGCCGCAGCGATATTCCGCGGTTCCTGCTCGGCGCCGACCTGTTGATCCACCCGGCGTACAACGAAAACACCGGTACGGTGCTGCTCGAAGCGCTGGTCGCCGGTTTGCCGGCGCTGGTCAGCGCGGTCTGCGGTTACGCCCATTACATTGCCGAGGCAGATGCCGGGCGAGTACTGGACGAGCCGTTCGATCAGGCGCAACTGACGCAATACCTGACTGAGATGTTGGGCGACGCCTCTGCACGCGCGGCCTGGAGCCGCAATGGTCTGGCCTTCGCCGAGACGGCCGACCTCTACAGCATGCCGCAGCACGCGGCCGATGTGATTCTGGCGGAGCACGCTTAAATGAAGTTGATGCTGGCTGAACCGTTCAAGAGCCTTTGGGCCGGGCGCGACCCGTTCGCCGAAGTCGAAGGCTTGCAGGGCGAGGTCTACCGCGAGCTGGAAGCTCGCCGCACGCTGCGCACGGAAGTCGACGGCAACGGATTTTTCGTCAAGATCCACCGGGGCATCGGCTGGGGCGAGATCTTCAAGAACCTGCTGACCGCCAAGCTGCCGGTGCTCGGCGCGGGTCAGGAGTGGCAGGCAATCCAGCGTCTGCAGGAAGTCGGAGTGCCGACCATGACCGCCGTGGCTTACGGCGAGAAGGGCAGCAACCCGGCGGATCAGCATTCGTTCATCGTCACCGAAGAACTGGCGCCGACCATCAGCCTCGAAGATTTCAGCATCGATTGGGTCAAGAACCCGCCGCAGCCGAAACTCAAGCGCGCGCTGATCGCTGAAGTGGCACGCATGACCGGCATGATGCACCGCGCCGGGGTCAACCACCGCGACTGCTACATCTGCCACTTTCTGCTGCACACCGACAAGCCGATCACCCCGGATGATTTCAAACTCTCGGTGATCGATCTGCACCGCGCCCAGACCCGCCCCAGAATTACTCAGCGCTGGCGCAACAAGGATTTGGCCGCGCTGTATTTTTCGGCACTGGACATCAGCCTGACCCGTCGTGACAAGCTGCGCTTCCTCAAAGGCTACTTCCAGCAACCGCTGCGGCAGATCCTGGCGGAAGAAGCGCCGTTGCTGAGCTGGCTCGAAGGCAAGGCCAACAAGCTCTATGCGCGCAAACAGCGTTACGGGGATGCGCTCTGATGGCGGGTTGGACGCTTGAACCGCAATACGGCGAACTGACTGAAGATTTCGGCAGCCTCGAAGCGGTGTTTGCCCTGCAGGGCGAGCGCCTGACCCGTGATCCGCTGTCCGAAGTCATTCGCGTGCAACGCAACGGCGTCAACTACTACGTCAAACGCTACGTCGGCGCCGGCAAAGGCTTGCGCCGTTACCTGGGCAAGCCACGGGTGAAGATGGAGTGGCAGAACCTCAAGCGCTTCGCCAAGTGGGGCATTCCCACCGCCGAAGTGGTGGCCTGGGGCCTGGAGCGACGTGGCGCGGCCTATGCCCGTGGCGCGATGATCACCCGCGAGCTGCCGCACACCGAAGACCTCTCGGCGCTGGCCGAGCGCAACGATCCGAAACTCAAGGATCGCCTGTGGGTGGATGGCATCAGCCGGCAACTGGCCGGTTACACCAGGACCATGCACGATCACCGTTTTACCCACAACGACCTGAAGTGGCGCAACCTGCTGATCGACGATCAGGAACAGGTGTTTCTGATCGACTGCCCGAACGGCGATTTCTGGCGCGGCTTCTGGCTTAAATACCGGATCACCAAGGATCTGGCCTGCCTCGACAAGGTGGCCAAGTATCACCTGTCGAATACCCAGCGCCTGCGTTTCTACCTGCAATACCGCGGACGTGATCGGCTCAATGCTGCCGACAAGAAACGGATTCGCCACGTGGTGAGATTTTTCGAGGGACGTGAATGACTGATTTCCTGGCCGCTGAAGACCGGGCGCTGCTTGAGCGTCATGGCCTCGGCACTTTCGACGCGCTCTGGGCCAAACAGCTCGAAGCCGTGGACGAACCCAACACCGATGGCGGTGGCTGGAGCAGCGTGTTTCGTCTGGAGCTGGAAGGGCAGGCTTACTACCTCAAGCGCCAGAGCAACTACCTGACCCGCACCTTGCACGCGCCGTTCGGCGAGCCGAGTTTCGCCCGCGAGTTCCGCAATATCAGCCGCTACAACAAGCTGGGGATTCCGGCGCTGCAAGCGGCGTTTTTCGGTGAGCGCAAGGTCAAGGGCGATGTTCAGGCGATCCTGCTGACCCGTGCCCTCGATGGCTGGGACGATCTCGACTCGCTATTGCAACGCTGGTCGGAACTGACCAGCGTGCAGCAATCAGCGATTCTCAAGGCTTGCGGACAACTGGCGCGCCGCCTGCACGGCGTGCGTCAGGTGCACGGCTGCTTTTATCCAAAACACATTTTTTTGCAGGCTGATGGCGGCGCCTATCGGGCGCAGTTGATCGACCTGGAAAAGACCCGGCCACTGCTGTTCGGCATGCGTGATCGGGTCAAGGATCTTGAGCCGCTGCTGCGTCGTGCGCCTGAATGGAGCGAGGCGCAACTGCGCGAGTTGCTCGCGGCGTATCTCGATCAGCCGCTGGACAGTTCTCTGGTCGACAGCTGGGTTTCGCGACTGACCGCGCGGCGCAGTCGCAAGGAGGCCCGTTGATGCAGTTGTCCGAACTGAAAAATGCCGGGCGCACGCCGAGTCTGCCGCTGACGATCACGCTGGCCGATGCCGCCGGTCCTGCAGATTTGCAGTTGCTGAGCCTGCTGCGGGTTTTGCCCGGGCAGCGCTATGTCGGTGCCGGGGTGTGGCGCGGCCGGCCGGTGCTGGCCAAATTGCTGGTGGGCAGCAAGGCTGCACGGCATTTTCAGCGCGAGCTGGCGGGCGTCAAGTTGCTCGCCGAACAGGGCCTGACCACGCCGCTGCTGCTGGCCGATGGGCTGAAGGACGGCGAGGGCGGCTGGCTGCTGTTCGAATTCCTCGAAGGCGCCGTAAGCCTCGGTGATGCCTGGCAGCAAGTCGAATCGCTGCCGCTGCTGGCGGACGAGCAATCGGCGGTTCTGGCCGAAGCGCTGGGCGCTATCGGTCAACTGCATGGCAAAGGCCTGTGGCAGGAAGACCTGCACCTGGACAACCTGCTGCGCCATGGCAGTCAGCTGTACTTGATCGATGGCGCCGGGATCTGCGCCGAGACCGCGGGCCAGCCGTTGTCGCGGCAGAAAGTGCTGGAAAACCTCGGGGTGTTTTTCGCCCAGTTGCCCAAGTCACTGGAGCCGTTCACCGAAGAATTGCTGGTGTATTACCTGCTGAGCAACAGCGAGCATGCGTTGCCGCTGGAAGCCCTGCAGAAACAGATCGCCAAGGTGCGCGCCTGGCGCCTGAAGGATTACCTGATCAAGGTAGGCCGCGAGTGCACGTTGTTCAGTGTGCAGCGCGGAGCATTTGGCCTGCGGGCTATTCGTCGCGAGGAAGAGGCGGCGATGCTGCCGGTGCTGGAGCAGGCTGATGAGCTGCTTGATCAGGGGCATCTGTACAAGACCGGTGGTGCGGCAAGCGTCGGCAAGGTCGAGGTGGCCGGGCGCACGCTGGTGATCAAACGCTACAACATCAAGGGCTTTGCGCACTGGCTCAAGCGTTTCTGGCGCCCGAGCCGCGCCTGGCATTCATGGCGCGAAGGCAATCGCCTGGCGTTCCTCGGCATCGCTACGCCGAAGCCGCTGGCGGTGCTGGAAAGGCGTTTTCTGTGGCTGCGCAGCCGTGCCTACCTGGTGACCGAGTTTCTGCCGGGCCCGGACATCATCGAGCGCTTCGCGCCATATGTTGAAAGCGGTGCGGCGCCGGAGTCCGAGTTGCAGGCCCTGGATCAACTGTTCGCACGGTTGCTCGCCGAACGCATCAGTCATGGCGACTTCAAGGGGCATAACCTGTTCTGGCAGGAGGATCGCTGGGCGTTGATCGATCTGGACTCAATGTGTCAGCACACCTCTGCCAGCAGTTTCGCGCCGGCCTATGCGCGGGATCGGGCGCGGTTCATGCGCAACTGGCCCGAGAGCAGCGCGTTGTATCGGGTGATCGATCAGCGGTTGCCCAAGGACATCTCCAGCGCGGCCTGAGCCGCCTTCGCCAGCAAGCTCACTCCCACATGGAAATGCATTCCCTTGTAGGAGTGAGCCTGCTCGCGATAAGGCTTTAAAACCTCAAAAAACTGCCCTTGAGCAATGACGGACAAACTCCACTGACTTGTCCTACAGCTTCTCCAGAAGCCATGAACTGTGCCCGCTCCAGCCCCGATGCTAGCTTGCCCTGACCACTTCGGAGGGCAAACCTTGACCATCAAAAACGCCTTAACACTGAGCACCTGCGCATGGCTTTTATCCGGCTGCGGCACCGCCGCCTCGGTAATGCAAATGGACGCCGACGTCGCCCGCGACATGCGCAAACAGAAAACCTACTGCCAATCGATTCCGCGAATCTACAGCGGTCTGGCGTTCGACTTCTGCGTACTCCACGCGCCCCCAGACCCCTCCGGCGTCCTGGTGCCGTTCGTGCTGCTGGACCTGCCGTTGTCCGGGGTGCTGGATACGGTGGTGTTGCCGTATACGATTTACCGTCAAGCCAGTGACGGCAGTCTCGGTATCTATTGGCGCGCGGGCGGTTATTGAGTGTGAAAGCAAGGTTTCACCTGGCCGATTCACCTGGGGCAATTCGCACAGGGTCATTCCCGCCACGTTTACGCTATAATCCCGCCCTTTAGCTGTCTCTCGCCCGGTGCGAGGGCACATCAATTTTCAAGGCGCATCGCGCCTGAATGCAGACTAAAGAGGCTAGACCCTGTGGCATTGACGATTCTTGGCCTGTCCGGCGCCCTTAGCCATGACCCTTCAGCCGCCTTGTACATCGACGGCAAGCTGGTGGCGGCGGCTGAAGAAGAGCGCTTCGTCCGCGATAAGCATGCAAAGAACCGCATGCCCTACGAATCGGCGAAGTTCTGCCTGGAACAGGCCGGTATCAAGCCGTCCGACGTTGACGTGGTGGCAATTCCGTTCGCCCCGATCAGCCTGTTCGGCAAGGCCCGCTGGCACTACGCCAAGCGCTACTGGTACGCGCCGGATCGCGCCCTCGATGCGATCCTGATGGGCAACCGTCGCTACAAGCGCTATCGCAACAAGATCGTCTGGTGCCTGGAGCAGCTGGGTTTTGATCCGAAGAAGATCAAGATCGAGCCGGTCGAGCATCACCTGGCTCACGCTTCCAGCGCCTACCACTGCTCGGGTTTCAAAGAGAAAACCGCGATCCTTGGTATCGACGGCAAAGGCGAGTACGCCACGACCTTCTTCGGTTACGGCGAAAACGGCAAGATCCACAAGATCAAGGAATTCTTCGATCCGGACTCCCTCGGCGGCCTGTACGGCGCGATCACCGAGTTCCTCGGTTTCGAGATGCTCGACGGCGAGTTCAAGGTCATGGGCATGGCGCCGTACGGCGACGCCAGCAAATACGACTTCTCGCGCCTGGCCTCGTTCGAGAACGGCGAGCTGGTGATCAACACCGACTACGCCAACGTGATCGGCCTGCGTCGCTACAAGGAGAAGGGCAAGGGCTTCTACTTCTCGCCGAAGCTGATCGAGTGGCTGGGTCCGAAGCGCGAAGGCGACATCGCCGACGAGCCGTACATCCACTACGCCGCGAGCATGCAAGCGCTGTTCGAGAAACTGGCGTTGCAGATGATCGACTACTACCTGGGCGACGTGCTCAAGGAAACCGGCAAACTGGCTTTCGCCGGTGGCTGTGCGCTGAACGTCAAGCTGAACCAGAAAATCATCGCCCGCGATGACATCAAGGAACTGTTCGTGCAACCGGCGTCCGGCGATGCCGGCACCGCGGTGGGCGCAGCGGCCTATGTGTCTCACGCCCGTGGCGTGCCGGTCGAGAAGATGGAACACGTCTACCTCGGCCCGTCGTACAGCAACGAAGACGTGATCGCCGCGTGCGCCCGTCACGAGAACAAGCCGACCTGGCGCAAGCTCGACAACATGCCGGAGCAGATCGCCAAAATCATGGTCGATGGCAACCCGGTGGCCTGGTTCCAGGGCCGCATGGAGTTCGGCCCGCGTGCGCTCGGTGGTCGTTCGATCATCGGTTGCCCGAGCGTGGCCGGTGTGGCTGACCGCATCAACCACCAGATCAAGTTCCGCGAGCGCTGGAGGCCTTTCTGCCCGTCGATGCTCGACACCGTTGCGCCACAGATGATCAAGATCGATCACCCGGCGCCGTTCATGACCTTCACCTTCGAAGTGGCGGAAGAGTGGAAGACCCGCGTGCCGGAAGTCGTTCACGAAGACGGCACTTCCCGTGCCCAGGTGCTGAAGCGCGAATACAATCCGCGCTACTACGACATGATGAAGGCGCTGGAAAACCTCACCGGCAACGGCGTGTCGCTGAACACCTCGCTGAACCGTCGCGGTGAACCGATGATCTGCTCGCCGACCGACGCCCTGAACATGTTCTTCGGTTCGGATCTACAGTATCTGATCATGGAAGATATTCTGGTGGTCAAAGAGGGCGCAAACGCTTATGACACGCTCGGCTGAACGCCATGTGCTGCAGTTCTGTCACGGCTATGACGGGCCGTTCCTCGACTGCGCACGGCAGTACGCCAGCCTGTTCGCGGGCACCGGTTATCGGGTGACCACGGTCTTTCTGACCGGGGCCGCCGATAGCGAGGTGGCCGCCGCGTGTGCTTCCGATGAAGTGTTGTTCATGGAATACAGCTCCAAGGCCATTCGTGGCCTGAAGCTGGGCGCCATCGGCGATCTGCGCAAGATCGCCGCTTCACGCAATTTCAGTTTCTGCATCGCCCATCGCTTCAAGCCGATCTACATCGCCTTGCTTGGCACTTCGCTGCCGGTGATTGGCGT
Source organism: Pseudomonas sp. 14P5.3.2 (assembly GCF_057799175.1). Lineage (NCBI taxonomy): Bacteria > Pseudomonadati > Pseudomonadota > Gammaproteobacteria > Pseudomonadales > Pseudomonadaceae > Pseudomonas > Pseudomonas sp. 14P5.3.2. The sequence continues at coordinate 94,270 of NZ_JBYOKU010000020.1, forward strand.
GCACCACGCGTTTGACGATTACAAACGCGGCACGCGCAAGCTGTTCGCGCATATTTTCCGCAAGCGCCTGAGCCTGCTCGGCGTGTCCGATGCGGTGCGCGACGACATGCGTCGTTGCCTGCCGAAATGGCCGTCCACTCGCATTCAGACCCTGTACAACCGCATCGATGTGCAAGCCTTGCAGGCCAGTCAGGTATCGGCCCGCGAAGCGCGCGAGACCCTCGGGCTGGCGGCGGATGCGTTCATTGTCGGCAACGTCGGGCGGCTGCACCCGGACAAGGATCAGGCGACGTTGCTGCACGGTTTTGCCGCGGCGTTGCCCGGTCTGCCGGGCAACAGTCAATTGGTGATTCTCGGCAAGGGGCGTCTGGAACAGGACCTCAAGGAACTGGCCCGCGAGCTGGGTATCGGTGATCGCGTGCTGTTTCTCGGTCAGGTGCCGGACGCGCGCAATTACTTCCGTGCCTTCGATGTGTTTGCGCTGAGCTCCGATCACGAACCGTTCGGCATGGTGCTGCTGGAGGCCATGGCCGCCGGCGTACCGTTGCTCGCCACTGCGTGTGGCGGGGCGAAGGAAGTGGTCGAAGGTGTGGGCATTCTGTTCCCGCTGGGCGATGCCGAGCACCTTGCACAAGGCCTGCAACATTTGGCCGGTATGGATGATCAGCAGCGCCGGCAGTGTGCCGAGCTGATGCTCGATCGACTGCGTGAGCGTTTCTCCGACCGTGCGGTGCGCGACACCTTCTGGCGTCTGCCGCAAGTTACCGATCTGGCACCGAGGGGCTGATGCTCAACCGATTTCAAGGCTGGCGCGAACGTGGCTGGTCGCCCGTTGACGCCTCCACCTATGCCACCGCCTGGCAGCGTTTTGGCGGCAGCGTCGCGACGCATCCTATGGTGGTCGAGCGTCTGGCCGATCTGGCCGGCATCCCGGTGCGCTATCTGGCCTGGGAGCAGGGCGGTGACGTCAAAGCGGCGATCCCGACCTGGGGCCGCGATCTGGCGCTGTCCAAAGACGTGCTCAAGCGTAACGGCAAGAAAGGCCTGTTCGACCTCGGCAATGCCGAGCTGATCCTGCCCGCCGCCGCCGATGCCCAGGCGCCGTTGCGCCATCGCGCACGCTATCTGTCGGCGCTCAACGAAAGCCGTTTCAGCGGCATGAAGTTGCAGACCGAGCAACTGGCCATGGCCCGCACCCCCGAAGAACTGTCGAAGAAGTTTCGCTACAACCAGCGCCGCGAACTGCGCCTGCTGGAAGAGGCGGGTGGTGTGGTGCGTCCGGTCAGTGAATTTTCCAGTGTCGAACTCGCCGCAATCTACTGCGATCTGTTCCAGCGTCGCTGGGGCTTCCCGGCCACCGGTGCGGCGCGCATGGCCGAAGTCATCGAGCTGCTGCGCGAACTGTTGATCGGCTCGGTGATTTTCCTCAACGATGCACCGATCGCCATTCAACTGGTGTACCGCGTCGAAGCGCCGGAGTGGATCAGCGTCGAATACATCAACGGCGGCGTTGACCCCGAGACCCGCGAATTCAGTCCGGGCAGCGTGTTGAGCTTTCTCAATACGCAAAGCGCCTGGGAGCATGCGCGGGCACTGGACAAGCCACTGCGGTTTTCCTTCGGTCGCGCCGACCGTGAATACAAGGATCGCTGGTGCAATCCTGTGCCGGTGTTCACCGTATGAGTCAGCCCATGAGCCGCAAACAGCAACTGCTCAAGCGTCATCGTCGCAATAAACGCATCACCTTGCTGATCGCCCTGGTCGTGTTGATCGCGCTTGGCGTGCTGGTGAAGTGGTGGTTGCCGCTGGTGCTCGCGGTAATTGGCTGGGTCGCCCATGAGGCGTGGTTTGCCGATCACCTGTTCTACTCGCCGAAAGACGATTACCAATACAGCTTTCCGCCGTTCACACCGCAGCCGAAGGTGCATTTGAGCGGCGAGCAATTGCGTCTGGACGAGGGCGTGATGCTGGTCGACGACGCGACGTTGATCCTCGCGATAAAGGTCAAAAGCACTTGGCTGGGACGTTTTCTCGATCCACGCGTCGAACTGCTTGGCGGGGCGCGTCCTGATGCACAAACCTTCGAGCGCGGGGTCAATGGCCTGCGTTACCTGAACCTCAGCGGTCAGGCCCAAGCCTTGGCGCAAGGTCAGTTGCGCGTGCGCGGGCGCTTCTGCCGGGTGTTCGGCGAGCCGGTGCTGTGGGCGCTGGAGCAGCCGGATTACCGCCGTCAGCGGGTGATGGTGATTGCCCCGCACGCCGACGATGCCGAACTGGCGGCTTATGGCTTGTACAGCCAGGCCGACGAAGCCTGGATCGTCACCCTGACCGCTGGCGAGATCGAAGCCGAACACTATCAACAGATGGGCATGAGCAAGGTCGAGGCGGCACGGCTCAAGGGCCGGTTGCGCGCCTGGGACAGCCTCGCCGTACCGCGTTGGGCCGGTGTACCGCAGGAGCACTGCGTGCAGCTCGGTTACTTCTGTCTGCAACTGGCAGCGATGCAGGCTGCGCCGAATCAGGTGGTGGCTTCGCGCGAAGCGGACTTGAGCGACACGCGACTGTTTCGCCAGTTGAATCCGTTCACCTTGCCCGGCGATGCCGATGGCGCGCCGACCTGGAACAACCTGCTGGCCGACCTGCGTGAAGTGCTGCTGCGCGCACGTCCGGAGGTGATCGTGCTGCCGCACCCGACCCTCGATCCGCATCCCGATCACCTCTGCGCCCAGCAAGCGGTGTTGCAGGCGCTGCACGGTCTCGACTGGCAGCCGACGCTGCTCGGCTACGCCAACCATCTGCATGACAACGACCGTTGGCCGATGGGCAGCACCGGGCAGGGCATCGCTTTGCCGCCGGCCTTCGATTCGGCAGTGCCGATGCAGCCGCTGTGCCTGCCGCTGTCCATCGAGTTGCAACGCGACAAGGCCATGGCGCTGGGCATGATGCATGACTTGCAGCCGCCGGCACCGTTCAAGCGTCGCCTGCGCCGGGTGATCCAGCGCGTGTTAGCCGGTCGGGCCGCGTCGGTATACGGCGAAAACGAATTTTTTCGAAAAGCCGTCAGGCGCCAGGAGTTGTTCTGGCTACTGAAGCACGGTGAGACAGGCGTCCAGCGGGGAGAGTCATGAGTCAACGGTTCAAGGTGTTGCAGCTGCAACCCGACTACAACGTCAAAGCCCATGACTTTGCCGACCTCGCCGAGCAGATCGTCAAGGCATTGCCGAGCGAGCGCTATGAGATCACCGCCGCTTTCCTGCGCGGCAAACCGGGGCCGGGCGAGCCGGTGAGCCGCGCCGACCATTCGGTGTACTTCGAGTTTTCCGACAAGTCGCTCAAGGGCATGCGCCTGCGGGCGATGTGGCAGTTGTACAAGTTCTGTCGCCGGGAAAAGTTCGACGTGGTGATCTGCAATCGCTTCAAACCAGTGAACATGATGCTCGCGCTCAACCGCTGGTTGAAGGTGCCGCTGTGCATTGGCATCTCCCACGGTTTCGGCGAATACGATCGCTTCTACCGGCGTCGGCAGACCCAGCGTCTGATCGATCGGCACTGGCGCTTCGTCGGCGTGTCGCCGGCGGTCAAACAGTACCTGCTCGATTGCGACTGCGGCTTCACCGACCAGAACACTTACGCCATTACCAACGCGATTGATATCGAGCAGGCCGAGGGCTTGCAACACAGCCGCGAAAAAGCTCGCGAGTTGTTGGGGCTCGACCCGAATGTCCGATTGATCGGCGCATTGGGGCGGCTGGTGTCGGTCAAGGGGCACACCTATCTGTTGCAGGCCTTCGCCGCACTGAAGGACAAATACCCGAACACTCAACTGGCAATCATCGGTGCCGGACGCCTGCAAGCGCCGCTGGCGGCCGAGATCGAGCAACTGGGCCTGAGCGGCCGTGCGCACCTGCTGGGTTTCAAGGAAAACGCTCTGCAATACGTGCGTGCGTTCGACATCTGGACCATGCCGTCGCTGGCTGAAGGTCTGGGCCTGGCGTTGCTTGAAGGCATGAGCGGGCACCTGCCGGTGATTGCCTCGAACGTGCCGGCGATGTTGCCGCTGATCGAAGGTGCCGGTGGTCTGGCGATCACGCCCAAGGATGTACCGAGTCTGGTCGCCGCGCTGGATAACTATCTCGCGCTGTCGGACGATGAACTCAAGGCCAAGGGCGAACAGGCCTACCGCTATCTGCAGGAACAACACGACATCGAGGTGTTCCGTCAGGAATACCTGGACCTGATCGACTCTGGCCTCGAACAGGCCCGCAAGGAACAGCCGTGAGCGTAGAGAAAGCCTTGAGCGAAGAAAGAGTCATGAGCGAAGCCAACGCTCTCGTCACCGTGATCATCGCCTCGTACAACCATGGTCCGTACATTGAGGAAAGCATCCTCAGCGTCCTCAACCAGAGCTACAAGAACATCGAGTTGCTGGTGGTCGATGACGGCTCGAAGGATGACAGCGTCGAGCGGATCAACGCGTTGCAGGCGCAGTACGGCTTCGATTTTCGCGTGCAGCAGAATCAGGGCCTGACCAACACCCTAAACGGCGCCATCGCCCGTTCGAAGGGCAGCCTGATCGTGCCGTTCGGCTCCGACGACATCATGTACCCGGAGCGTATCGCCACCCAGGTCGCGTACATGGATGGCAAACCCGAGGTCGGCATCTGCGCCGGCAACATCGAACTGATGCATGCCGATGGCAGCCTCTACCCGGAAAAACGCCAGCGCCGTGATGTGCCGTTCCGGCGCCTCGATTTCGATGACATGTTCCTGGAGCGCAAGCCGTATCCGCCGGCACCGACCCTGATGATCCGCCGCGAAGCGCTGGACAAGGTGGGTGGGTTCGATCCGACGATTCGTCTTGAAGACCTGTACATCGAGCTGAAGGTGACCCGCGCCGGTTACTTCATCGACGGCCTGAACGTGGTGATGGCGCGCTACCGCAAGCACGCCACCAACTCGTACAAGAACCATCGCTTCATGATCGAGAACATCCTGCGCACGTACGCGTTGTTCAGTGATCATCCGCTGTACGACGAAGTGCGCTACAAGTCGCTGAACTCGATGTTCCTCAAGACCGCCAACCGCGACCGCAAACTGGCGCGCGAGCTGCTGGCGCAGATTCCGTTCAAGGCGTGGAACAAGAAGACCTGGCGGGGGCTGGGGCGATTGCTGTTTTCACCCCTCGAAAAAGACTGAGCCGCTAGCCGTTCGTGTTCAGCGAGCGGCTTTCTCGGCCAGAGCCTTGTCACCCTTCTGACGCTGACGCAACCACTGCACAAGTTTCTTGCCGGCGGCCATCCCCGGCATTTCGATGTAGAGGAATGTGGTGCTGCTGATGAGAATCAGCAGGCAGGTGCAGACGGCGAGCAGCGGCAGATAGACCCAGGCTTCGCGGGCATCCACATGCAACATCAGCGGCAGGCGTTGCACCAACAGCCAAAGCACGAAGCCGTGCAGTAGATAGGTGCTGTAGCTGATTTCACCCAGCCAGCGGATGCTGCGTGGTTTCAGTGCACCGAACAGATTATTGCCGGACGCCACGATCACGAAGAACAGTGACAGCAAGAACAACGGGGCGGTCTTGAACGCACGGCTGAACGCGGTGAAGGCGATCACCAGCGCCAGCAGGGCGATGACGCTCGCCAAACGGGTGCGGCTCCAGGCCACCAGCTGTGGTCGGCGCACCCAATACGCTGCCGCAATGCCGCCAAGGAAGCTCGCCAGAAAGTGCTTCTTCAGCGAGTGCTCCCAACCGACCACCTGATAAAGCGCGTAAATGCCGATCAGGCACAGCAGCACTTGCAGCCAGCTGCCACGATAGATGAAGACCAGTGCCGCCAGCGGCAACGCCAGGTAGAAGAACACTTCGTAGGCCAGCGTCCACGTGACATTGGATATCAGCATGCCGGAGTGCGGATACTGGTTGATATTCGGTCGGTCGAAGGTCAGCCATCCCAGAGTCTGCTGGAGCAGTTCGGTGACGGGTTCCTTGAGTTGCCAGTTCTGCAGATAAAACACCGTGACGAATACGATCAGCATCAGTGGCAGGTACAGCGGGTACAAGCGGAACACCCGCGAGATCGCGAACGCCTGCCAGTCGTGCTGTCGCCCCTGAGCCAGCAGGCGGCTCCAGAACAGGAACCCGGTGATCATGAAAAACAGCGCGACGCTGCCCTGACCCAGCATCGAGTAGAAGTTGCTCGGCGGAAAGTCGAACACCCCGGTGCGCAGGAAAATCCAGGTAATGATCGAGTGGTGCACGAATACACCAAACGCCAGATAGCCACGCAGTCCATCGATACTCGCGTAGCGGCTTTCGCCCGAGTGCTGCAGGTGGCGGCTGATCTTCGGAACGGCGCGCAGCAACAGTGCGGCCGATACGATGGCTAGCAGATAGGCGGCCAGCGCAATGAGTGGATTGGTTACGTTCATCAGTGAACCCGGGCCGGAGCATCAGCGTTGCCGGCAAGCACTTGCCTGTGCAGATTATCAACAGCGGATTTGGACGCCATCGTGGCGTACCCCTGAAGCAGCGCATCGAAGTGGTCTTCGAACAGCCAGCGCTTGTCGACGGTGTAGCGCTGCATGTGGCGCAAATTGCGCTGACGCAGTGAAACACTGAGCGGCGTAGGGTAGACCCGCAGATCGGCCAGATCAATCAGGCCGAATTCACCGTCCTCCAGCACCAGCACATTGCCCAGGTGCAGAGAACGAAAGTACACGCCCTTCTCGTGCAGTTGCGCCATGAACTTGCCAAAGCGCTCCACCAAGGCCTGACGCACCGCTGGCGCGGTGATGCTCTGCAGCACCTGGCGCAGGGTGTGTCCTGGCAATGGCGCGTAATGCACGGCGCTGCTGCCGTCGTCGAGGCGATACAGATTGAGTACCTGCGGAGTGGGGATGCCCATCTGACGCAACTGTTCGCTGTTGACGGCAAAGCGTTCGGAGTACGGATTGAAGCTGCCGGAGGTGTACCAGCGGCGGCGACGGAACAGCTTGAGAAAGCTGCCATCGCTCAGGCGCAGGACTTTAGGGCCCAGGCCGTCCTCCTCGATCACCTGAGCGTCGACGCTCAGGTGATCGAGGTCAGTCATCGACATTTTTTGCACGGGCATCGTCAGCAGGCGCCGTGCGCGCTGATTGATGCTCAGGGCGGCGATAAGTGCCAGCGGGATCCACAGCAGGAACCAGTGCTCCTTCGGTCGCGAGATGATCCCGCCGCCTTCCGTCAGCCCGGCACCGATGCCGAATATCAACAGGGTCGACGCTACGATCAGCAGCGGTTGTACCCGCTGACGCCAACTGCTCGCCAGTCCCCAGAGGAGGAAGAACAACCAGGGCAGCAAGCCGAAAATGCCGACGTAATAAAGAACACCCAGGACGAAACTGTGTGGCTCTTGAAAGTTGATGCCGATGCCAGGGTCGACACTGAAGTCAGCGCTGTAGCTATGGCCGATCCATGGATGTTCGGCAATCATGTGCAGAACCTTCTGCCAGATTTCCAGCCGGTACGAATCGCCACGTTCCATGATCATTTTCGAGAACAGACTGACCACTGCCACGCCGCTGAGTGCCAGAGCAATCAGCAGGCCCAGCGAGCGCCGGTTCCAGCAGATGAAGCACAGCCACAGAGCCGCCATGGTCAGTGCCACCAGCGGAGTCCTTGAGCCGGTGCCGATGACCGCCATGAACATGATCGCCATCGCTGGCACGCTGAGCCACATCATCCGGCGGCGTTTGCAGGTCATGGTCACGCTCAGCCAGTAAGCGCTGAAAAAACCGAACAGGTGTGAACTGAGCAGCGGATTGTCGAACGCGCCACCGCCAATCAGGCGCATGCCCGGTTCATAGCTGCGGGCGAACTTGAACAGAAAGCCAGTCGTGGCGATCAGGGCCACCAGGGCCGCGGCAAACATCAGCGGCGCGAGTATGTCGCCGCGGTAACGCACCAGCAGGTAACACCCGGCGAACAGTAAAAAGGTATGCAGCGGTGGTTTGAGCATGCCACCGACCGGCTCGTTGTGTGGTCCCCAGCAAAGGCTCAACAAGGCCCAGGCTATGAACAACAGAAGCGCAACAATGATGGGTTCTTGCAGCAACTCCTTGAGTTCGCGCGGACGCAGGCACAGTGCTATTAATGTCGGGATGCTGAACAACCCGTAGAAAAGCTTGTGATGCAGACTTCGTCCCGGCAGGAAAAACAGCGCGCACAAGAGCAGAAAGTAACCGGCGGGAAGTATCCACAGGCTAATGAAATCGAAAACTCGATTGGACGTAGTGCTGAAGCCGCGAAGTTGCATGCTGTGAGATTCAATCCTGAAGTTGATCGACCATTCGAGTGATGGCTATTTGATGCTGAAAAAGATGACTAACAATAGCAGCCTTTCGCCGATTGCCAGAACCCTTGAGAAGCTGTGCTAAAGTCAGCGTCCTTTTTATCGACTTTCGCGTGATATGACCGACTCCAGTCCCGCCGCAAGCCCTTCGAGCTTGAAAATCTACTTCCGCCTGCTCGGCTACGTCCGGCCGTACATCAGTCTGTTTCTGATCAGCATCGTCGGTTTTCTGATTTTCGCTTCGACCCAGCCGATGCTCGGCTACATCCTCAAGTATTTCGTTGACGGTCTGTCCAATCCTGAAGCGGTACTGTTTCCAAGCGTGCCTTACCTGCGTGACCTGCAACTGCTGCAGGCCGTGCCGCTGCTGATCATTCTGATCGCGGCGTGGCAGGGTCTGGGATCTTATCTGGGCAACTATTTTCTGGCCAAGGTTTCTCTTGGCTTGGTTCACGATCTGCGCGTGCAGTTGTTCAACAATCTGCTGGTGCTGCCGAACCGCTATTTCGACAAGCATAACTCCGGCCACCTGATTTCGCGCATTACCTTCAACGTGACCATGGTCACGGGGGCGGCAACAGATGCGATCAAGGTCGTAATCCGTGAAGGCATGACGGTGATCTTCCTGTTTGCCTCGCTGCTGTTCATGAACTGGAAACTGACCCTGGTGATGGTGGCGATCCTGCCGCTGATCGCCGTGATGGTGCGCACTGCGAGCAAGAAATTCCGCAAGCAGAGCAAGAAAATCCAGCTGGCGATGGGTGACGTCACGCACGTGGCCTCGGAAACCATCCAGGGTTATCGTGTGGTCCGCAGCTTCGGCGGCGAAGTCTACGAGGAAAAACGCTTCCTCAAGGCCAGCCAGAGCAACACCGACAAGCAACTGCGCATGACCCGCACCGGTGCCATCTACACGCCGATGCTGCAACTGGTGATCTACACCGCGATGGCCGTGTTGATGTTCCTCGTGCTGTATCTGCGCGGCGATGCTTCGGCCGGTGACATGGTTGCCTACATCACCCTCGCAGGCCTGTTGCCCAAGCCGATTCGTCAATTGTCCGAAGTCAGCTCGACCATCCAGAAAGGCGTGGCCGGTGCCGAGAGCATCTTCGAGCAACTGGATGTCGAGCCGGAAGTCGATACCGGTACCGTCGAGCGCGACTCGGTCACTGGTCGCCTGGATGTGCGCAATCTGAGCTTCACCTATCCTGGCACCGAACGTCAGGTGCTCGACGACATCAGCTTCTCGGTCCAGCCAGGGCAGATGGTGGCGCTGGTCGGTCGTTCGGGCAGCGGCAAGTCGACGCTGGCCAACCTGATTCCACGTTTCTATCACCACGACAAGGGCGAAATCCTGATCGATGGTGTAGAAATCGAACAGTACAAGTTGCTCAATCTGCGGCGGCATATCGCTCAGGTGACCCAGCACGTGACCCTGTTCAGCGACACCGTGGCCAACAACATTGCCTATGGCGATCTGGCCGGTGCGCCGCGTGAGGACATCGAGAAGGCTGCGCGTGATGCCTACGCGATGGACTTCATCTCGCAGTTGCCTGAAGGCCTCGACACCCAGGTCGGCGAGAACGGCGTGCTGCTCTCCGGCGGTCAGCGTCAGCGTCTGGCGATTGCCCGTGCGCTGCTCAAGAACGCACCGGTGCTGATTCTCGACGAGGCCACCTCGGCGCTCGACACTGAATCCGAACGGCACATTCAGGCTGCGCTGGATCAGGTCATGAAGGGGCGCACCACACTGGTGATTGCCCACCGTCTGTCGACCATCGAGAAGGCCGACCTGATTCTGGTCATGGATCAGGGCCGCATCGTCGAGCGCGGCACCCATGAACAGTTGCTGGCGCAAAACGGCTACTACGCGCGCCTCAACGCCATGGGCCTCGATGCCCCGGCCGAAGACATCGCCTGATTCCTGGCCTTGCCCTGAGGGGGCGGATTCGCTCCCTCAGTCATATGTATCCAGAACTTTACTCTTCTTGACCAAACCGGAATAAATCCGGGCACCGCGCTTGTTAAGGTTCCTCAACGAACTTTGACTTCCATCGAGGGGGCTATCCCCGTCGCGCGGGTACTTTCATGCTCCAACGCTTTTTGTGGAAACTGCTGCCCAAGTCGCAACGGTCCTTTCTGCTCGCGCGTTTGTCGGTGGTCGATCGGCAAGTGGTAAACAAGTCGATGTCGGCCAACCTGACTTTTCCAAAGGCTTTCGAGCAACGTTCCTGCCTGTTTATCCATGTCCCCAAATGTGCTGGCAGCAGCGTGTGCGAAGCCATGTTCGATGGTTGGCGGCCAGGACACCTGCCGTTGTATTGGTACGAAGAGCAATTCCCCGAGCAGTTTGCCGCTGCGTTCAAATTCGCGTTTGTTCGAGATCCGCTGGAGCGCGCCTATTCGGCCTACGCTTTTTTGCGCGGGAACGAGTTGGGCAGGCGTGATCAGCAGGCACAGCAACTGGTCAGGCAGTACCGGGATTTCGATGATTTTGTTGCACGCTGGCTACATCCCGAAACAATCACCCGCCAATTGCACTTCGCCGCACAGACGGACTTCCTGACTGATTCGCTGGGCCGTCTGGCACTGGATTTCGTCGGTTATCAGGAGCACCTGGAGCGGGACTTTCAACTGGTCTGCGAGCGATTGGGGATTGGCGGGCAACTGTCCCGCGTCAACTGTTCCCGGCAGCGTCAGTCGACGCCTGCCCGGGACTTCTGTTCTCTACGGACCCGGCGACTGGTTCGACGGGCTTATCAGCGTGACTATGAGTTGCTCGGTTATGAATGAAGCATTGCATGCATCGCTGTCGGCTTCGGCCATCAGTCCCTATGGCCTGGCGCTCTCCAACCAGGCTCGCGCCATGCTCAAGGGCCAAAGGCCCCTTTGCCTGTGGCTGACCGGTTTGTCCGGTGCGGGAAAATCGACGCTGGCCAATGCGCTGGAGTTATCCTTGCACCCGCTCGGGCTGCATACCTTTTTGCTTGACGGCGATAACGTGCGCAACGGCTTGTGTCGGGATCTGGGGATGGGTGATGCGTGCCGTCGGGAAAATATCCGCCGCATGGCAGAAGTGGCGCGCTTGATGGTCGACGCCGGGTTGGTTGTGATCGTGGCGGCGATCTCGCCGTTTCGCGCGGAGCGAGAAGCGGCACGCGCACTGTTCGCCGAGGGGGACTTTATCGAGGTGCATGTCAGTACTTCGTTCGACGTCTGTGCCCGTCGCGACCCGAAGGGTCTGTACCGGGCCGCGCGCGAAGGGCGAATCTCGAACTTCACGGGGATCGACAGCCCTTACGAAGCCCCTCATGCCGCCGAGTGTCGAATCGACACCGAAGATATCGAGTTATCCGCCGCCTGCCGGCAATTGGCTGCTCTTGTGGTCAAAAAACAAGCAAATTAAATAGCTGTTTCATCCTGTTGCAGGCTGCACTCAAGCCTGCGCCAACCCTGTGTTAATATCGCGCCCCTGTTCATTTTGTATGTGGGTTGCTCCATGAAGTTGTCCATGCCGCGATTCGATCAAGCCCCAGTCTTGGTGGTCGGCGATGTCATGCTCGACCGTTACTGGCATGGTGGAACCTCACGGATTTCCCCTGAGGCACCGGTTCCGGTTGTAAAAGTCGAGCAAATCGAAGACCGCCCGGGCGGTGCTGCCAACGTTGCCTTGAACATTGCCGCGCTGGGCGCGCCGGCGTCGCTGGTCGGTGTGACCGGTGATGACGAAGCCGCCGACAGCCTGAGCAACAGTCTCAAAGGCGCGGGTGTGCGTGCCCTGTTCCAGCGCATTGCGCATCAGCCGACCATCGTCAAGCTGCGGGTCATGAGCCGGCACCAGCAATTGCTGCGTATCGATTTCGAAGAACCGTTTGCCACCGATGCGCTGGCCCTGGCCTCGCAGGTCGATGATCTGCTCGAAGGCATCAAGGTGCTGGTGCTGTCGGACTACGGCAAAGGCGCGCTGAAGAATCATCAGGCCTTGATTCAGGCGGCTCGTGCCAAAGGCATTCCGGTGCTGGCCGATCCCAAGGGCAAGGATTTTTCGATCTACCGTGGCGCCAGTCTGATCACGCCGAACCTTAGCGAATTCGAAGCCATCGTCGGCGGTTGCGCCGATGAGCACGAACTGGTGAGCAAGGGCGCGACCCTGATGCACGATCTCGAGCTCGGCGCGCTGCTGGTCACCCGTGGTGAACACGGCATGACCCTGCTGCGCCCGGAGCATCCGGCGCTGCACTTGCCGGCCCGCGCCCGTGAAGTGTTCGACGTGACCGGTGCTGGCGACACAGTGATTTCGACCCTGGCGGCGGCGATTGCTGCCGGTGAAGAATTGCCGCACGCGGTGGCGCTGGCCAACCTGGCGGCCGGCATCGTGGTCGGCAAGCTCGGTACTGCAGCGATCAGCGCCCCGGAACTGCGCCGCGCGATTCAGCGTGAAGAAGGTTCGGAGCGTGGTGTTCTGGGGCTGGAGCAACTGGTGCTGGCAGTGGCCGATGCCCGTGCGCATAACGAGCGCATCGTCTTCACCAACGGCTGCTTCGACATTCTGCATGCCGGTCACGTGACCTACCTCGAACAGGCGCGCGCTCAGGGCGACCGTCTGATCGTGGCGATCAACGATGACGCCTCGGTCAGCCGTCTGAAAGGGCCGGGACGCCCGATCAACAGTGTCGACCGGCGCATGGCGGTACTCGCCGGCCTCGGTGCGGTGGACTGGGTGATCAGCTTCCCGGAAGGCACCCCGGAAAACCTGTTGCGCGAGGTCAAGCCGGATGTGCTGGTCAAGGGCGGTGATTACGGTATCGACCAGGTGGTCGGCGCCGATATCGTCAAGGCTTACGGCGGTACGGTGAAAGTGCTGGGTCTGGTGGAAAACAGCTCGACCACAGCGATCGTGGAAAAAATCCGCGGTAACTGATTCAAGCTAAAAAGATCGCCGCCTGCGACAGCTGCTACATTGGAATGCGTTTCCCTGTAGGAGCTGCCGCAGGCGGCGATCTTTTGCTTTTCAGGAACTGACTTTCTTGCGCGGTACGATCTTCTTCAGCAATTGCCTGGCCTTGCCGCGCAACCGCGCCAGTCCCGTGGGTTTCTCCGGCGGTGTCAGGCCTTGTTGGCGTAACCAGTCCTTCCAGCGAATCCGCTCGTCACGCACCAGCCAGCCATCCTGTCTGGCGAAGCTTTCGGCCAGATACAGACCGCGTGTGCCTGCCGGAGACAGCTGACCTTTCTTCAAGGTATACAGCTCGGCCAGCGGTTCGCCGTCCTGCAACGGCATCAGGTACAGATCGGGGCGCTTGCGGTCCAGTCGCGCGACAAGCTGATCGCCTTCCAGTCGCTCATCGACGTGAAACAGGCTCAAGGATTTGACTTCCTTGGGCACCTCCAGGCGCAAGTCATAGATCAGTTGCAGCGATGCGGTCGGCAGATGCACGTAGGCCCGTGGCCGTTCGAGCAATTGCAGATTGGCGCAGCGCACCGGCCGCGCCGAACCGGATTGCGGCGTCAGGCGAAACGGCAGGGCCTCGCGGTAATGCAGGGCGGACGAGTAGGGCGCGGGTAACCAGGTGTCGTTGAAGCGTCCGCCGAGCCAGCCTTCCGGGGTTTCCAGCAGACACTCTTCGGCGATTTCCTGAATCGCCGTGTGCAACGGGATGTTCAGTTCTTGAGCGGGCACGTAACCGGAAATCAGCTTGAGCACCACATCGCCACGATCCTGCCGACGCTGGCGCACCAGCACCCAGTAATCGCGATTCTGCCAATGCAGGGTCAGGCGCACCGAGACCCCGAGGTTGGCCAGCTCCACCGCGAAGCGCTCGGCATCCGCCACGCTCACCGGTTTGCGCCGTTGCAGGGTCTGGGCGAAATTCAGCGGCATGCCGACGCTCTGATACGTCAGGCCTTCGGGCGTGGCCTCGACGAACAGCGGCAGTGTCTTGAAGTTGCTCGGGTTCTTTCTGATGAGCGTGCGCGGCATGTCGGCTCCTGCTTAAGGCCGCGGGGCGGCGTCAGTGACCACGAAGGACCTGGGCAACGGTCGCAACGTTATGGGCGAGGTGCAGCGGATTGATCGTGCCGACAATAGCACTGGCCACGCCGGGCTGTTGGAACAACAACTCGAAGCTGGCGCGCACCGGATCCACGCCCGGACTCAGGCACACATGGCCGCTGGCCAGGGCTTTTTTCACCAGAATGGCTTTGCCGTGGGCAGCAGCATAGTCAATGACTGCCTTCTCGTTCTGTTCGTTCAGATTGTAGGTGACCATCGCGCAGTCCCCTTGCTCCAGCGCCTTGAGGCCGCCCTCGACCGTTTTGCCGGAGAAGCCGAAGCCGCGAATCTTGCCCTCGGCCTTGAGTGCGGCGAGGGTGGCGTAGACCTCTTCGTGCTCAAGGATGGCCATGTCGTTGCCGTCGGAGTGCACCAGCACCAGGTCGATAAAATCGGTTTCAAGACGTTGCAGGCTGCGCTCGACCGACATCCGTGTGTGTGCGGCGCTGAAGTCATGGCGCGACAGGCCGTCGGCAAACTCTTCGCCGACCTTGCTGACGATCACCCAGTCCTGCCGTTGGCCGCGCAACAGCGGGCCGAGGCGTTCTTCGCTGCGCCCGTAGGCCGGCGCGGTGTCGATCAGGTTGATGCCCAGCCCTTTGGCCTGATTGAGCAGCATGCGTGCCGCGTCATCGTCGGGGATCTGAAAGCCGTTGGGGTATTTCACACCCTGGTCGCGGCCAAGCTTGACCGTGCCCAGGCCCAGCGGTGAAACCATCAGACCGGTGCTGCCCAGTGGACGATGCAGTTCGTGCAGGGTCGCGATGCTCATGGCAACAATTGCTCCCAGGCCGGTACGCCCATCGGTGGTTTTGGCAATGCCGGCAACGGCTCGGTCGGTTGCGGCTGGATGCCGTCGCGCTGCAGTGAGGCAATAACGCGGTCGGCGAAGTCTGGCGCCAGTGCCAGTTTGGTCGGCCAGCCCACCAGCAGGCGACCCTGCTCGGCGAGGAAGGCGTTGTCCGGACGGCTCAAGCCAGTTTGCAGCGGCTCGGCGCGATCCACGCGCAAGGTCGCCCATTGCACCTGGCTCAGGTCGATCCATGGCAGCAACTGGCCGAGTTCTTTCTGCGCGGTGGCGATCTGCTCGGCCGGCTCGCGGGCCACGCCATCGCTTTCGGCAATGTCGCCGCCCAGGTACCAGACCCAGTTGCCATCAGCAGCCGGGTGAGTGGTGACGGTGATGCGCGGCTTGGTGCCACCGCCCAGGCAATGGGCGTACAGCGGCTTCAGGCTCGGGCCCTTGGCGATGATCATGTGCAGCGGCCGACGTTGCATCGCCGGTTGGCTCAGGCCCAGGTCTTCCAGCAATCGGGCGGTACCGGCACCGGCACTGAGGACGATGCGCTGGGCGCGAATCTCGCGGCCGTCGACCTTCAGGCCGACCAGTACACCCGCTTCCAGCAGCGGCTCGATGGTTTGTCCGGCGAGCAGACCGTCACCGGCCAGATCGGCCAGGCGCTGAATCAGGCTTGGCACGTCGACCACCAACTCGGCGAGGCGGTAGACCTTGCCCTTGAAGCGTTTGTCTTGCAGGGCCGGCGGCAGTTGCTCGCCCTTGACCTGATCGACCCGGCCACGCACGGCTTTGCTCGCGAAGAAACTGGTGAGGTTGCCGGCGAGGGTGCCGGGCGACCACAGGTAATGCGCTTCGGACAGCAGGCGCACGCCGGACAGATCCAGCTCGCCGTTGCCGGCCAGCGCTTCACGCCAGCGGCGCGGCATGTCGGCGATGGCTTCCGAGGCACCGGTCAGCGCACCGTGCAACGCATACTTGGCGCCGCCGTGGATGATGCCCTGGGACTTCACACTCTGCCCGCCGCCGAGGCTGGCGCTTTCCACCAGCACGGTCGAAAAACCCTGGCGGCGCAGACGCGCATTCAGCCAGAGGCCGGCGACACCAGCGCCGACAATCAGAACGTCGGTGGAAATAACGGATGGCATGCAGCGACCTCAGTGTTCAAGACGAGGGCGCAGTATACAGACTCGGGAAAGCGGGGGATTTGTCGATGATCAACAGGGCAGATGCAAAACC